>JAYOLY010000086.1:0-6372 GCA_038120575.1 Rickettsiales bacterium | reverse complement strand
ACCATTGACATTGAGCTTGGAGCTGCTAAAACTTATTATTTGCTTAAATCAATTGCTGTGAGGTATTAAATGTTTAAAAAATTGTTACAAAAAATGAATGATTATCTAAATACCCATAAAACGTTAGGACTTGTTTTAAAAACAAGTCAATGGATTTTGACTAGCATTGGTTTAATTGTTGTATTGGTGATTGGCTATGATGTGGCATCAGGTTCTGTTGACCAAAAATTAAAAAATCCTTTGATTCAATCTATGCCTTCTGGTGAAATTGAACCCAATAGTATGTTGTCAGTTGTGTTCAAAAATTCTGCTGTAGATTCTCGATTGGTCGGTGCTGAAGAATCAAGACATCTAATCAAGATTTCTCCTGATATTGAAGGTAAGTTGTTTTGGTCTAGACAAAATACATTAAGTTTTTTACCGGAGAAACCGTTACTTCAAAATCAAACATATAAAATGACAGTATTTGTAAATAAGGTTTTTCCTAATCAATATAATATATTACCTAAAGAGAAAGCATCATTTACTGTAATGGGCCAGCAGTTAAAGTCTTTAAAGCATCATTGGAAGCCTGTGTCGTTATCATCTCCTGATAAAGTAAGGCTTGAGGGGCAACTTTCATTTGTATTTCCAACTGAATTAAACGATGTTGTAGCCGGTGTATCTTTTTTACGAAATGGTGAAAAAGTAGAACTTAAATTAACTGTAGCTGATTCTGATGGTTTAACTTTTAATTTTGAATCAGATGTTGTTGATAGAAAAATATTGAATCAAACATTTCAATTACATGTTGATAAAAAAATAGTTAAATTGAAAGAAAATATCAAAGAAACTATTGAACTTGTTTTAGCGGATCAATTCAAACCTCTTCGAATTCAAACATCGCTATCTCGAATTAATCCAAAATTACAAATAGATTTTTCAGACCCCTTAAAGCCTCAGCAAGATATTAGAGGGCTTATTCATGTTAAGGGAATTCCCAGACAACAACTTCAGTTAAAAATAGTGGGGCAATCGATCCATGTTGTTGGTCCATTTAAGACGGGAAAAACATATGATTTGGAAGTTAGTCCTGGCATTTCTAGTCAATTTGATTTTTTAACTAAAGAACAACAGCAGTTTTCTGTTCGTTTCGATCATGCAGATCCTCAAGTTAAGTTTTTTAAGGATGGATATATTTTGCCAAGTACGAACCAAGGAAAACTTATTTTTGAAACAATTAATTTAAAACGAGTTAGGGTAGATGTTGTTAAAGTTGAAGAAAAAGATTTTGGGTTGTTTATTATGTCGGATTCTTTAGATAGTCAAAAAAATAGGCATGCTATGTTTAACACTTTTTTTATTCAAGATACAGGTTTTCCTCTTGTATCTAAAACATTGGATATTGATCCTGAAGGTAATTCATGGTTGCAAAGTGAATTGGATTTAAAGGATTTGATAGAAACTGAATCAAATGGAATATATTTGATTTCTTTGTCGTTTACAAAAACAGATATGATTTTTCCTGAAGATGGGGCTGATCAAGCTAAAAAATACAATGGTCGTTATTTTCAATCTCGAGCAGTATACAAGCCAATTGTGTTATCTGATATTGGGTTAACGTTAAAGAAAGCCGGAAAAAATCGCTTAATTTATGTTAATGATATTAAAACTGGAGATGTGCTATCTGGTGTTACTTTAGAGCTTTGGGGGAAGTCTAAATCTTGGGGCAGTTTTGATAAAAAATTAATGACGTTAGTTACAGATGCTAATGGAGTTGCGTCGTTTGATGAAAAACAATTAACAGTTTTACAAAAAGATAGATATTACTCTAAATCATTTGTATCTGATTTTTTTGTGAAAGCTATTTATAAAGATAAAACATCGTATTTAAGTGTTAATTCTAAATGGAATGATTCAACATTTGATACAGGAGGGGTGGATGTAGCCAAAGGTATTTCTGCATTTATATATTCTGATAGAGGTGTTTATCGTCCTGGATCGACTATTTATCTGTCAGTGATTTCCAGAGATAGTGGCAAGCCTATACCTAACA
Organism: Rickettsiales bacterium; assembly: GCA_038120575.1. Lineage (GTDB taxonomy): Bacteria > Margulisbacteria > Marinamargulisbacteria. The sequence goes on along the minus strand of JAYOLY010000086.1, from coordinate 4,337 downwards.
AATTGCCTATTGATTTGAAATTTTATAATCCGAAAAATCAATTGGTATATGAAACAACTAATCAAAAAGGTGTAGATGGATTTTATAGTTTTGACATTCCAACAAAGCATGATGATTTAACAGGAACTTGGCAAGCTAAATTAATTATTGGGTCTAGGGTATTTACTAAAGCTGTTAAGATAGAAACTATTGTTCCATATAAACTTAAAATTAATACAGTACTTGAGCATTCAAGTTTAAATTTAGAACAACAAACAACGACAGCTAATATAGAGTCACGATATTTAATAGGAAAACCTGCAGATGGGCATGATGTATCGGTTAAATTGCAGTTGTTAAATAGTCCTAAAACATTTAAGACGTTTCAAAATTATATTTTTACTAATCAAACAAAAGAACTATCACCTATAGATGAAACATTATTTGTTGGCAAGTTAAATCAATCTGGACGTGTTGATGTTCCATTTACTATTTCGGATATTGTTGATGCCCCAAGTAGTATTGAAGGAAAACTGACAACGGTTGTCAACGAAAAAGGAGGTCGACCTGTTCGTCAGGTGACGTCGTTTACATATGATCCTTATATGCAGTATGTAGGGATAGAAAAATTGACTTCTAAGTATGGTTATTTTTCTGTGAATTCTTCGGTGTCTATGGGGGTTGTCTTACTTTCTAAAGAAGGCAATCTACAAAAAAAACAAACGCTTAGGTATCGTATTTATCAAAATAAAACCTATTGGTGGTGGGAATTTCAACGACGTAGTGAAAATAAATTAAGTTATAAACAAGACAATACTACGACATTAATTAAAGAAGGTGAGATTGTAACTGACAGTAAGCCTGTGTTTTTAACATTTTCTCCTGAATTTGCTGGTGTTTATTTTGTTGAAATTTTAGCGCCAGGAAAACAGTCACACGTTGCAAGTCAATTTTTTAATGTGTCTAATTGGGGAGATAATGTTTCCGGCGGGGATAATGGGGCAATTAGTGTTCGTTCAGAAAAGTCGTCTTATGCTGTTGGTGAAAAAGCTACGATTGAATTTCCTGCACCTCCAGGGTCTAAAGTGCTTGTGAGTATTGAAAAAGGTGATAATGTGCTTGAGACATTTTGGTATGCCATGCCTAAAAATGCGGCTGAGGGACGAGTTGTTTTTCCTGTTACCAAAGAGATGGTTCCGAATGTTTATGCGTCTATTTCTGTCATTCAACCTCATCAACAAACTATTAATGATCTGCCTGTAAGATTGTTTGGAATAACGTCTATTCATGTTAATGATCCAACTACAGTAGACAAGCCATCTATTACTCTTCCAAAAATGCTTGAGCCTTTGAAAGACTTTTCTGTCGAAATACAATCTCAATATCAAGATCAATCTCAGTTTACTATTGCTATAGTTGATGAAGGGCTATTAGACATCACCGATTTTAAAACGCCAGATCCAAGTTCTTTGTTTTTTGCTAAACAACGTTTGGGGGTGACTACTTATGATACTTTTGGACATATTATTGGTGCAAATAAAGGAGATATTTATAAAACATTTTCAATTGGTGGTGCTGATGCACTAGTACGTAGACAAGAAATTGCTTCTAAAATCCAACGATTTAAGCCTCTTGAATTGTTTAAAGGACCGTTTAAAACTGATAAAAATGGGTATGCAAAGGTGTCTTTTAAGATGCCTCAATACGTGGGTTCAGTCCGGGTGATGGTTATTGGAGCAAAAGGAAATCGGTATGCGTCTTCTGAAAAAGTAGTAAAAGTAAATTCTCCTTTAATGGTGGTATCGTCTATGCCAAGAATTCTTAAAACGAATGATGAATTTGATGTCACTATTTCTGTTGTTTCAGGTGAGTCAACTCCACAACTTGTTGCTTTAAATCTAGATATTGATGGCCCATTGAGTATGGTTGGAGAATCATTAGAAGTGTTAACTTTAGAACCAGAAGAAGAAAAAGTGTTCACAATCAGGCTAAAAGTTGATAATCAAGTAGGCGTTGGCGCAGTTAAAATTATTGCTAAATCAGATGCTTATAAAGCTGTTCAAACTGTTCCTATTGAAGTTAAAGTTCCAGCACCACATGTTTCTGAAATTCATCAACAACAATCCAAAACATTAAAAAAGGGAGAGTCGTTTGAGTGGATGATGCCAGCAGCATATGTTGTGGGCTCAGATAAGGCTTATGTTACCATTTCAAAGTTACCAAATTTATCTCTTACCCATCGCTTGAAGTGGTTAATTAGATACCCGTATGGTTGTATTGAACAAACAACATCCTCAGTATTTCCACAACTTTACTTAAAAGATCTTCTTTTAGATGATAATCAATCTGATGAATCAATAGATCGTAATTTGAATCTTGGGATAGATAGAATTAAGACATTTCAAACGACTTCTGGTGGATTTTCTTATTGGCCAGGAGGGCAAACGCCATCCCCTTGGGGAACAAATTATGCAGGGCATTTTTTGATTTTAGCAAAAAAACAAGGTTATTTTGTGCCTGATTCTTTATTAAATCCTTGGGTTGAATATCAAAAGAAACAAGCTTATCAAGGTGGCGTATTTGAACGTGTGTATCGTGTTTATTTGCTTGCATTGTATGGGGAACCTCAAATGGGAGCAATGAATCAACTTGTTTTAAATGAATTTAAAAATATGAGAAACCCTGAAAAATGGATGTTAGCAGCTGCTTATGCTTTGGCTGGGGATAATAAGCAATCTGAAAAAATTATTAAAAATGCTACTTTTTCTGTGCCTGCTTATACAGAGTTGGGTCGAACATATGGGTCAGCTTTACGAGATAAGGCAATGATTTTGGGTGCTGTATTAGATCTAAAAAATGTAACATTGGATCCTGTTGTTTTGGTTGAAGATATTGCTGAAAAAGTATCTCAAAATACGTGGTATTCAACTCAGACGTTGGGATATTCGTTGATGTCGTTAGGACGATATTTAGTAGATTTAGATGAAGATGGTTCGGAAGATTCTTTGGAAGGTACAATTACGTATGCGGGAAATAAAACAACATCATTTTCATCTAACAATGTAATTGAAACGATTCCTATAACTGAGGGATTTGGTCAATCAATTCAGGTCAAATCTACAAATAGACCTAGCATGTTTGTTCAAATAAATTGGAAAGGTGTGCCTGATCCTTTATCTTTATCTGTACTTAAAGAAAAAATAACTGTAGAACGACATTGGTTTGATGATAATGGCGTGGATATAAATATAGAAAATTTAAAGCAAGGAGATCATTTTTGGGCCTATTTTAAGGTTAAGCGAAATAATAAAAACATAAAAAATAACTTAGAAGAATTGGCATTGACTCAAATTTTACCTTCAGGTTGGGAAGTTAATAATACACGTTTAAGTGGTGAGGTTCTACCAGCGTGGACTGAAAAGTTTGATCTTGGAAAAGAAGACTATTTAGATATTCGTGATGATAGAGTGAGTTGGTTTTTTGATTTAGATCGTAATTTAATTGAGATGGAGTTTTTAGTGAAATTGTCAGCAGTAACACCTGGAGAGTATATATTGGCACCTACTCTTGCAGAAGCAATGTATGACCATGCTTATAAATCTATTATACCTGCTAAAAAAGTTACCGTTTCTAAACCTTAAACGCGTTTGCTTTTTTATTGGCATTCTTCTTTTGACTGTGCTTGGCTATCATATGATACCCTTAAAAGCGCCGTTATTTGATAATGATTATAGTCATGTTGTTTTGGATAAAAATAAATCCATTTTACGCGTTTATTTAAATCAAAAAGAACAACGCATTTTTCCTCCTGACATACAACCTACAATTCCTGAGCGGTTGATGAAAAGTATTATTATGTTTGAGGATCGCTATTTTTATTATCACCCTGGTGTAAATCCTGTTTCAATTTGGAAGGCTTGGCGACGAAATGTTCAAGAAGGGCGTGTTGTTGCTGGTGGAAGTACATTGACAATGCAATTGGCTCGATTAAGTCATCCGAAATCTAGAACCTATTTCAATAAGTTAGCTGAGTTATTACAGGCTTTTAAAATTGAATGGCAATATTCAAAATACGAGATTTTATCTTCTTATATAACTCATGCACCATTTGGAGGTAATATTCAAGGATTTTATGCCGCATCGTTATTGTATTTTTCAAAAAAACCGTCGGATTTAACGTGGGGGGAAGCAGCAATGCTTGCTGTACTTCCTAATTCTCCAAGAACGGTGTCTCCGGTTAGAAATCACGATGTATTAATAAAAAAACAACAAGGTCTTCTACAAAAATTATTGAAGTCTAATGTGATTACGCAAGATGAATTTGACTTTGCTCTTAAAGAACCTATTCCTAATAAAAT
>JAYOLY010000085.1:5679-6548 GCA_038120575.1 Rickettsiales bacterium | reverse complement strand
TTCATTGGTAGAAAGTTCTTGAGTAACTTTTCCACAAGAAAGTAAACACAGCGTTGATATAAGCACAAAAAATATCAATCTAATACGGTACATACTTTAATTATAACGGATATAAAATATCAAAAAAAGAAAATTATTTTTTATGGTTTGATTATTGCAGGGAATCATTTAAGAGATCACTTAATTTATCTGACATCGTGTCTATGAGTAACTCTAGCAAATGATCGGCAAATTGTTCTTGTTTTGAGTCTAAAAAACGTGATAAGGACGACCCTAAGCTATTTAATAAATTTCTTTTTTCAATATCAACAAGAGGTTCAGAATCAGCATTTTCTGTTTCCGATACAAATTGTTTTTTTGCTGCAATGGCTGTGGCCCCAGCAACTTGTTCGTCAATAGAATTGGGGTTGTTGACATCGGAAATAAAAGAGTTAGGTTGAGGAGGTTCAATATGGTCATGATTGTCATTATATAGAGGCTCAATTGAAATTGGTGTAATAGGAAATGGGGCTCTTGAGGAATCTGATATAGAATCAATCATATCATCAGGTAGAGAGAGATCTGTTAATTGTCCGAGCGGAGATGTTGAAAATTGTTGAACATGTGCAATGAGCACTAAAATATTTTCTAAACTTGTAGAGTTTGTAATGAGTTGCTCTATGGATTCTTCAATTTCATTAATAATATGTTGAATTTCCGGAGGAGATAACATTGAAATAAGTTGGAGGCCTCCTTCAGAAAGGAGTTTGAGAAGTTTATAAATATCATCTTCAGTTAAAGACCCTTTATTTAAAATAGCTAAAATACTTTCATAGATTTCGTCAGTAGAGAGATCGGAAATCAATAAACTAGGAAGTTGAGCTGAAATA
>JAYOLY010000085.1:3527-5669 GCA_038120575.1 Rickettsiales bacterium | reverse complement strand
ATGTCTCTCCAACACCCGCAACGCGAAGGGATTTGGTTTTCCCGTTGGCATTGAGGAAAACGATTCAAAAGATATGTCCTGGGCAAGAGTAAAGGCAACAATGTCGCCTAAATTATTTTGAGGTAATTTGGGAATATATTCAGCAGGAAAATAAGTCAATTCCCGTGGCGAATCATGATCTTGTTGGTTTTGATCTAGTAGTTTTGAAAACTGACGAGGTTTATGTTTTTCATTTAACAACGAGTTGGATGAATCCATTTTTGATGGCGCCTGTTTTGCAGGTGTGCCAGTTGCTTTGAGTGTCCAAGATCCAGCATATTGCAAATTTGCAGTAAGGTAGTCTTGGATAGAGGGTTTCTTTTTTCTTTTTTTTGAAAAATCAATTAAATCTTCAAATTTTTCAAATAAGAGCTCATGTTCATATTTAGAAAAAAAATCTATGACATGTTGCGATAATGTTACAAAATTTTCATGGCTATATGTGGACGATTTAAATAATGTATCAACAGATGATTACAACTGATGAATATCAGTAAGCAGTTGATTTTTTCCTAATGAATTTGATTTCTCATTAAGTGTTGATAATGAGTCTAGTAGTTTTTGAAGCTCTTTTGCTTTTTCTTGGACGACATCTTGTTTATTTAAATGATTGTAATTTGAAAAACTAGACTGTATCTCATTCATTTTAATTTCCTTTAATGTATTTACTCTTATAGTATAAAATAACGTAATAAAACTGTAAAAAATTGTATTTAAAAAAAATGGTAAAAATAACAAAAAACATTATAGTTGTATCTAATGGGCATGGAGAAGATGCCATAGCTACCAATATTATAGTTGAACTACAAAAAAAAGTTACCAATGTTGATATAAGCCCTGTTAATCTTGTTGGAAGTGGGGGAGGGTTTAAACATATTGGACTTCAGCCCTGTTTTGATAATCCAATATTTCCTAGCGGGGGTTTTATTCGGAATGTGTTTGATGGGTTTAAAGATATTCAAGCAGGGCTCATAAATCATATTTTATTCCAATATCGATATATAAAAAAAATTGGACAGCATGCAGATATGGTTGTTGTGGTTGGCGATATTTTTGCGTTGTGGATGGCGGCGTCTTCAAGGTGCAAGTCCTTATATTTTTTGCCAACAGCTAAAAGCGATATGTTTATGAAGCATAATGCTTTAGAAAAATGGTTTATTAAAAGACATGTTAAGAAATCGTACCCAAGGGATCAAAAAACAACCAATAGTTTTTTAAAAAGTGGCTTAAATGCAGCTTATTTTGGAAATCCTATGATGGATAATCTTAAAACCGAAACCAAAATTTTTAATGATAATAACCAAGAGTTTATTGTCGCAATATTGCCTGGATCTCGAGAGGAGGCGTATAAAAATTGTCTGTATTGTTTGAAACTTATTCAGAACTGCGCTGGTGAAAACGCCATAACATGGTGTCTCGCAAAAGCAGATTCGATTGAATTGAGCAAAATAGCAGCGCTTTCAGGGTGGACTATTATTACTGATCAGTCTCTAACATATTTAAAAGATCCATTATCAGATAGTAAATTATTTATATCTAACAACTTTAAAGCTGTTATTAATCAAGCAGATGCATGCATTGGATTGGCAGGCACAGCGAATGAGCAAGCTGCTTTTCTTGAAAAGCCTGTCATTTGTTTCGAAGGGTTTGGTCCACAAACGACACTGAAACGTTTTCAAGAACAGCGACAATTAATGGGGAAAAACATCGTAGTATGTCAGCCAAGATCAATTGAAAATATTGTGACTACATTAAAAGAAAATTTAGTCAAAAACAAACAGTATATTAAAAATCAAACTGCATCAGAACAGATTGCAGATGACCTATACAAAAACTTTGATATCACTTAATAAGAATTAAAATTATGCTGATCTAAATATGTATTTAATTCACTAGCAGTTAAAACTTGATCAAATTTACGGATATATTTTGACTGCAACGTCTGTAATTCAGAATAATATTGCTGTAAAATTTCATCGCATACAAGTTGCTTCTTTTTGTTTAAATTTAATGACGTTTTTTTTGTTATTTTGGTTTCACAACTTCCGCATGATTTTTCTTTAGACAAGGATTTTTCTATTTTTGTGTGTTTAGAATCAGATG
>JAYOLY010000085.1:0-3517 GCA_038120575.1 Rickettsiales bacterium | reverse complement strand
ACGTCGGTCCACAACCTCCGCAATGAGCATACGATGTAATTGAGAGTGAAAGAATTAGCAACAAAAATAAATATTTTTTCATAAGACACCTCTAATATTGAATAATTAAAAGAAATAATATCATATAACTTATAAATACTAAATTAGTCTTGAGATGAAATATTGATAGAAAATCGTTTAATTAGATAGTGCTCTAGTTGTCGTTGAAGTCTATCAATGATGTTGATTGGTTTGTCTAAAGGTTTTACAAGCACACTATAAGCTCTGACCCAGTTTGCTAAAAAAACATCTTTTAAAATTTGATCACCAATAATAATGGTTTGTTTATAAGAAAAATTATATTCTTTTTTTAATCGATGAAGTGTATAAGGAAAGGGTTTAAATGCTAAAAAGTAGCCATGAGAATTAATTTCTTCACAAACAAGTTTAATGCGTTTTCTGCTTTTATTATTACTCAAAATATAGACTGAAAACCCTGTATCTTTGCATTTTTGAATCCAGTTTAAATGTTGAAGCGATAAACGACGTTGGAAGTTGGATAAAATAGTGCTATCAACATCTAAGACAATGGTATTAAATCCTTTATCTTTCAATTGTTCTAAATCTAAGTCCCATGTGTTTTCGTGATATTCGTTGGGAACTGCTAATGTTTTTAAAATATCTTTATACTGAGATAAATCAAACAATGGGAATGCCATTATTTATCCAAAGATGTCAATAAATCGGTTATGAGGTTGTAATAAATTTTAAATCCTACAGGGTTTGCAATTAGGTGAGCGGTGGATTCAACTACTGTATCAATGATGTGAAGATCATGTTCTTTCAATGTTGCTCCAGTAGCTGTTAAATCACATATATAATCGCCTAAACCCGTTAAAGGGGCAAGTTCAATGGCGCCATACATTTTAATAACATGAATTTTTTTTCCTAATTGAGCACAATATTTTTTAGTTGAATTCGGGTATTTTGTTACAATTTTAGATCCATGAGGAATGGCAGTATGAGTAATTTTTTCAGGACCAGCAAGCACAAGTTTACATCCTCCAAAGAGACAATCTTTTAAAGACACAACATGAGGCTCTTGCTCATTTAAAACATCTTTACCAACAATTCCTAAATCGGCAGCACCTTGCTCAACATAAACCGGAACATCCCATGGCCGAATTTTTAGAAGTTTAAATCGACCTGTTGTGTCAAACGTAAATAATTTTCTTGAATCATTTAAATCGTCAAAATGAATATCAATTTTCTTAAATAATTCAATAGTTTCTTCAAATAAATATCCTTTCGGCACAGCAATAGTAAGTGGGGTTGTCATGATTTTATATTCCTCAACATGGATAAATTTAAAGCAAACCCTACAGCGGGTTGATTGTAGCCAAATTGGCTTAACAGATTGTCATATCGTCCACCAGAAGCCACAATATGGCGATTAGATTTTAAGTAGAGCTCAAAAATAATACCAGTGTAATAGTGAATGCCTTGAACGAGTCCTTCATTGACAAAAAAGTCGTCTACAATTTTATTTTTATCTAAAATAGATGTAACTTGCTTTAAGTATGGGTCTGAAATGTTTGTTGATGTACGTCGAGGAATCGATCCATAGGATATATAATCATGTTCAAGTAATGCTTGTTTGTTTTCTTCAGATATAGATTTAATAAAATTGATATGACCAATATCAATACCAATATCGTCAAAACCTAATGCTTTTAATGAACTATAACACAACTCAATAATGGCAGCATCAGATTCTGCGGACTGAACACCAATAAATTCACACCCAGCTTGAATTGTTTCAATGTTATCATGACTATATTTTTGTTTGCGAAAAATGGAATCCATGTAATATAGTTTCAGTGGAAGGGAACTTTGTGTCATTTGAGTAGAAACAAGTCTAGCAATGGGAGCTGTATGGTCTGGCTTTAACATGAGAAGCTCACCACTAGAATCAAAAAACTTAATACTTGCTTGTTTAAGTGTATTGCCTAAACCTTTGGACAAACTATCAAAATATTCAATAGTTGGAGTCTTAACAAACTCATATCCTTGTTTTGAAAAAAATGTATTTAATGTATCGAATTGATCTTTATGTTTTTTTGCGTCTTGAGGCAAAAAATCAATTACACCATTAGGAGTATTCATAATACATAGTATCATAACATATTATTAAAATTTATGAATGAAATTTGCTCAAAACGATATGTTTAAGGTATCCTTAATGCCCTATGGAAATGAAAAAACAAGCTAAAACATCGTTTTTAAGTATTATTATTAATATTTTAATACCGTCTATGGTACTTGTATGGGCAAAAAAAATTGTAGATATTGATCCTATTTACATTTTAATTGTTGCCCTGTCATTTCCATTTGTTTACGCCATTACTGAGTTGATTTTATCAAAAAAATGGTCTTTGATATCTATTCTAGGGTTTATTAGTATTTTGTTAACTGGATCCATAGCCATTTTAAAATTACCTCCACAATGGATTGCCGTTAAAGAATCATTAATTCCTTTTTGTTTAGGCACAGTCATGTTGATAAGTACAAAAACAAAATCTCCAGGAATGAGCTTTTTGGCAAATATAATTTTAAATGTTGAAAAAATTCAGTCCAAAGCACTTGAAAACAATAAGCTTAATGAATGGATATTAACGTTAAAAAAATCAACTTTATTTTTAAGTATTGCCTTTTTAGTATCGACGATTTTAAATTTTTTATTAGCGTTTTATATTGTTAAAAGTCCACCAGGATCAGTTGAGTTTAATAATGAAATGGGTATTTTAACTGTTATTAGTTATCCTGTTATCGCCATTCCTGCTTTATGTATTACTGCTTATTCAATGTGGTATTTAGTTAAAAAAATTAAAGATATTACTCAATATTCTTTTGAAGATGTAATCAGCGATCAATTAAAATGAATAAATGTCATTATTAAAAGAGGCATTGTCATCATCTTGATCAAGGCTATCGCTAGACTTTGCAGAGTCTTGAACATTTCTTTCATTTTCATCGTCTTCAATCTCATCATCATCTTGTTTTAGAACAATTTCATTAAACATCGATTCAAAAACACGTTTTGAAGATGGAATATGCATAACTTTGTTTGATTTTATAGTTAGCATATCATCTTTTGGTAAATATGCTTCAATTTGTTCTCGTAAAGAATCGTCACAATGTGTAAGAAAAAAAGCTGATAATTGAGAATGTTGATTTTGTAAAATTAAAGCAATTTTTTTTGGATGTCGATAAGCTGGATTGTATGATGGTTTCGGCTTTGTCTCAGTATTGTTTTCAGAAATAGGAGAAGGGATTGTATTATTTTGTTCTAAATCTGCTGTATCATCTTGAAAATCGATGTCAGTATTAAATGATTGATTGTCGACATCTAATTCATTTAATGAGTCTAAAGAGGTGTCGTCTAGTCCTGATGGCGCATAGGCTAATTCGTTTTCAATATCATTAATTTTTGAAAACGTTTCTTCTAGTAATTGATGCATTTCTTCATCCGTAATAT
>JAYOLY010000084.1:0-6605 GCA_038120575.1 Rickettsiales bacterium | reverse complement strand
CAAACTAACCAATTAGACAGCCTTAACACTCATTACACTTTACTTGCAAAAAAAGAAAAAAAAAATATAACGATTAAAACACTCAATTCAACTAATATTACTGTGACATTAACAAACAACAAACAATGAAAAATATAATAAAATTTAAATCAGAACAAAAAAAATGGATTTGTATCATCAGTTGTATAACAATAATTATGCATATTCAACTCAATCAATTAAATAGTCAGCTAGAATCAATTATATCTGATAGCTCAATTATTAAAATCAATAGCACACTAATATCAAAAAAAATAACCACCTTACTAAATCAAGACAAACTCAAAAAAAACCTTGAGTCTAGCTTCTAAACAATAAAAATGACTCTAAAAAACAATTCTTTTGAAGTCATTATTTATTCATCTAATTTAATGAAGGATTGGATGATTCTTAAAGAAAAAATAAAAACACTTCAACACCACATAAAATCAATTGTAATTAATATAAACACCAAACAAATTATCATTATCGTAGAAGGTTTAAAATGAATATAGCCATAATACTTTTATTCATTTCAATGACATCGCACATTTTGGGTCAACCCGTTATGAACTACCCTAATGCCTTACAATTTAGCAATGAAAAGAACAAAGAAAACAAAAAAAACACAACTCTCAGAACCATTCATATTTCGTTAGACCACTCACATATTGATGATACAATTCAAACCTTAACAAGGCTTTATCCAAATTCATTATTCCTTAAAAGCCCCACAAAAAACGAAATTATTATAAAAAGCACAGAAAAAACATTACAAAACATAAAAAAAACAATACAAAAACTAAATAAATCTGATCAAATCATTGAATTCTCAATCCAAATCTACGAGATATCTTCACAATCTCAAAATCAATTTCAAACACTACTGGAACCTTTTCAATATGGATTAAAGCTTACCAGCGATAAACAAATCATACTATCCACGCCCACAATACACTCCATTTTAAAAACAATTCAAACAACAGGTAACGCCTCCTTAAAAGCGAACCCCGTATTAAAAACAACAAACAACAAATCTGCGTTCTTTAAAATTGGAGATCTTATTCCATACCTAACTGTAACAAGCACTGCAACAGCAGAATATACCTCGCTAAATCAATTAGAAACAGGAATAAATCTGAGTATTAAACCAAAAATCATCACAAACTCAACGCTTCTATGTGATATTCAATTTGAAATGGCAATGATAAAAGTTTGGAAAATGCTTGAAACAAGCGAGTATCCTATTTTATCTTTTCGAAAAATCAATACAACAGTCACGCTTAAAAACAATGAATCCCTAGTTTTAGCTGGTTTAATTGATGAATTTCAGAAAAAAAATACAATTAAAATACCCTTTTTAAATAAAATCCCCCTTATAAAACACCTATTTAAACAAAAATCATCGGATATTCTTAAAAGTGATGTCTGTATAATTGTAACACCAAATATCATAAATTAAACTTTACTTATGCAATATTTTTTTTTATTATTTGGATCAACCTTTAGGTTGGTTAAAGCTCTCGAAGCCCCCCCCCTATTCGGGAGCTTTTTCATTTTTCTGTCAGCAAACGCATATTTAAAAAATATCCACATTAAATTATAATTGTAAAAAACAAATTAAGTATTTAAACGTTTATGTGTTACAAATCAAAAATATTATTTTCTTTACTCATATTCAATTTACTCAGCGTAAATAGTTTCGCTCAGTCACTGCTAGACTTACAAAGTCTATTGGGTGGAAAATCTCCCCAATTATCCAACTCTCTGATACCGTCGCAACAAACCAACTCACAACAACAACAACTATCAACAACACAGCACGATATGGAAGATAAATCAGAAGAAGATTACTACAAAGAACTAACCATAAATGATATATCACCAATAGAAAAGATGTTTTATTTATATGAAGCCAATGACTCAGAATTAGAATTTGATTTATCAACATTATTCAAACAAATAGAACCTGAAAATGAAAACGAGTCTTTAAATTCAGAAAATAAAAATCAAGAAATCAACTCAACAGACCAATTAAAAAATGAAAACATCCCTATTTATTACACATCAAAAAAATCATCAAAAACAATTAAAAACAATGCTATTGAAAATAAAAATACAGACCTTCAAACCAATCAAGACAATCAGCTTAAAGATAAAGATAGTTTAAAAAACAATACTTACAAATCAAGATATTTACCTAAAGAAGAAGATATTATCGACAAAGACAAAGTTATTTTTCAATATGGCTATGATATTTTCAATAAAAACAAATCATCCAACATGATGCACAATTTCATACCCGTCAGTGATAATTATATTCTTGGCCCCAATGACTCATTAATCATAAGAGTTTGGGGAAAAATTGAAGAGACATTTAACCTAACAATAGATAAAAATGGTAATATATATTTACCAAAAATTGGATACATAACACTTGCAGGCTCAAAATACAAAGAAACAAAGAAAATTATCAAAAAAGAATTCGAAAAATTTTATGTAAATTTTGATTTAAGTGTCACAATGGGTCAGCTTAAAAGTATTAAAGTATTTATTGTAGGTGAAGCAAACAACCCTGGAGCCTATGATATTGCCTCTATGTCGACATTATTTAATGCCTTACACACAGCAGGTGGCGTTTCAAAAAATGGATCATTAAGAAACATTCAACTCAAAAGAAATAACAAAACAATTCAAACAATTGATTTATATAATTATTTAATTAAAGGAAACAATACAGAAGACCCTATGCTTCAATCTAATGATACAATCTTTATCCCCCCTATTGGAGATGTTGTAAAAATTGATGGTGGAATTAAACGGCCAGGTATTTATGAAATTAATCCAAAAACAACAGCCAAAGAATTAATTTCTTCTCTAGCTTCAGGATTGAGCGCAAATGCAGATAAAAGCACTATTAAAATTAAACGAATAATAAACAAAAATAGAATAGTAAAAGATATAGATTTATCTGAAAATGCAAACTCAACATTAACTACCACAATAATTCAAAATGGAGATATTTTACAAATTCCAAAAATACTAACTGAACAAAAAAATATCGTAAAAATCAAAGGAAATATAAACAGACCTGGACTTTATGAGTTTTCAAACAACATGACTTTAAAAGACCTTATCTCAAAAGCTGATGGCATTAAACAAAACACAATTCTCAACAACATTGAAGTCTACAGATACAGCGAAAATAACACACGATCATTAAAATTTGTAAATTATGAAGAAACCCCAAACTTTAAACTTCAAGCTCTCGATTTGATAAATATACTAGCTGAAAAAGATTATTATGGAGAAAGAGAAGTACACATTGAAGGAGCTGTTAAGAACCCTGGTAGCTACCCATTATTCAAAAATTTAACCCTTACAGAACTAATTCTTCTTGCAAAACCAAAAAATGAAGCCATTCTTTCTCAAATTGAACTTTACAGAAACACTGGAGATAGAGAATTTATCAAAACGTTCAACCTTAGAGCTGAGGAATCTGATTTCAAGTTAGAAGAAAATGACATTATTACCATTCGCTACAAACAAAACTTTGGACCACCTAAAAAAGTATATTTAACAGGAGAAGTTAATTTTCCAGGGCTATACATTGCTGTTGAAAATGAAAAACTTAGCACAATCTTAGAAAGAGCAGGTGGTTTTACAGAAAATGCATTTTTAAATGGAATTGTATTAAAAAGAAAAACTGCAAAAAATCAAGAAGCAGCTGGATATACAAAAGTATTAAATGAAGAAAAAAAGCGATTTATTTTTTATAAATCAAAACTAAAACTAATTAAAGAAATGGATACATTTAGCACCTCCTCTTTACAGTTTCTTGAAGAAAAAATTAACGAAGCTGAAGGACGAGTAGTTATAAATATAAATTCATTAAAAGAACTCAAAAACTCTAACCACGATATAACACTTGAAAATGAAGACACACTTTTCATCCCCTCTACACCTAAATCAATTCAAGTTGTTGGTGGCGTTCAACAACCTACAGCACTTATTTATGAAAAATCCAAATCTCCGAGATACTATGTCAATCTTGCTGGAAATTTTACAAATTATGCAGACAAAAGAAAAATTTATGTTTTTAGAGCAAATGGATCAATCAAATTAAACCCAAAAGTTATTTTACCAGGGGATACAATATATATTCCAGAAAGTATTAAACTCAAAATTGAATGGTTTACAATTTTACAAACTACACTCGACACTATTATTAAAGCTGCTACCTCAATAGCCTTAATTGAAAGCTTAAATAATTAAATTTAAGTTAACCTTATTTGATTGCCCAACGAATTCCATCCAGAGTCATGTCATGTGTTAATAACTCAACATGACTAGCCACAACCAATGCTCTATATGAAAAATTTGGTGTATTGAGTACACTTTTACCCTCGTATTTCAATGCCTCTTTCCATTCACCAAAAGGAATTGATGAATACAATGCAACCCATCCAGGCCCGGCAAAATCAATTGCATCTCCATTTTTTAATAAAAAAGAAGACTTAGACAAAACATGATACGATCCAATAACGCCCCATTTATTATTTTCTGATGAATTATGGTAACGTTTCCAAGCTTTATCCAATTGTTTAATATATTTAGATCTATACGCTAGATCTCTTAATTGTCCGACAACGCCAATAGAAACCTTTACTCCCATATGAGGACTTCCCGCAGTTAAAATTTTTGTAACAGAATTCCATCGTTCTTGTGACAAAACCATAGTTCCTCTAGCAACTAACCCACCCATGCTATGGGCAATCAAAACAAATTTATCTTGCTTAGTTAATTCAGAAATTGAATTCAATAGTTGATCTAATCGAGTTGAATAAATAGTCAAATCACCAAAAAAACTTTCTTGAAAAGGTTGTTTAGTATAGTATGAAACAATCCATACGTTATGAGTATTTGAATTAAAACGTTTTTGATCAAAGTTGTGAGTAATCTGACCTTTATTATCATAACCCATAAAAAAATATGATTCCCCAAATAACTTAGTTACCATTGGTTTCCAATCATCAAGTCCACTAGCAATACCGTGAATAAAAACTATATTAGGCTTTACATTAGAATAAGAAAAACCAACAAAAAACAAAAATTGCAAAATAAAAAGAAAAAATACTTTAAACATAAAAAAAATTAAAACGAAATAATCTGCTTATCTCTCAAAAAAGAAAGAATTTGATTTAAAGACTGATCTACTGTCAATTCTTTAGTATTAATTGATATTTCAGCATGATCAGGAACCTCATAAGGTGAGTCAATCCCAGTAAATGCCTTTATTTCACCAGCTCTAGCTTTTTTATATAACCCTTTTACATCTCTTTTTTCACATTCTTCTAAAGAACAATTTAAATAAACTTCTATAAACTCACCGGATTCAACAATTTGGCGACAAAATTCACGATCTTTTTCAAACGGAGAAATAAAAGATGTAATAACAATTAAACCTGCATCCAACATTAATTTAGCCACTTCACTAATACGACGAATATTTTCTTCTCGACCGGCGTCAGAAAAATCTAAATCTTTATTCAAGCCTTTCCGAACATTATCTCCATCTAAAACATAAGCAACTAATCCTTGCTGAAGCAACAATTGCTCTAAACCATGAGACAACGTGGATTTACCAGAACCAGACAACCCCGTAAACCAAATAATAACAGGTTTTTGACCTAACATTTTTTGTCTAACTTTTTTAGACACATGGCCTTCATAACTTACTAAATTAAGATCATTCATGTTTAATAGTTTACCGTTAATATTAAAATTATCAAATAGCTAGTCCTTAACCCTAAAATAAGTTGCTTGTGGATGATACATAACCAATGCCGACACAGATCCATCAGGGTCCATCATACAATCTTCACATAAATTAACATTTATATGATCATTAGGAGACATCAGCTCCCATAACTGCTTTTGGTATTCCAAATCAGGACACGCTGGATAACCAAAGGAATATCGTCTAGTTTTATATTTTAATTTAAATAAGTCATCAACATTCCAAGATGAATCATCTGCAACACCCCAGATATGTCGAATAGATTGATGCATACGCTCAGCAAAAGCCTCAGCAATCTCTAATCCAATTGCATTTGCAATATGAGACGCTAAAAATTCCTCTCTTTGTTTTAAATCTTTTGCATAATCCAAAATATCTTGACCAGACGTTACTACAAAAAAACAAATCGTATCAATATTTTCAGGATGAATAAAATCTGTCAAACAATATTGATATCCACTTGGCTGACGTGGAAAAGTAAACCGTTGCAATTCAGTTTTTTCATCATAAGATAAAACAATCATAGTTTCAGCTTCTTTTTTAACCTTAAAAAATTGATACATACCCGTTGGCCTGCATCGATCTTTTCTTAAAATACGAGCTCTTACATCTTCAATTTGTCGATGTAATTTAATCGCTTTGGGATCATGGTTATCAAATAATTTTTTAACATTGCCTTTCAAACCTAAATGATGACCATATAACATTTGTCGGTTAATATATGGCCATAAATTATCTAATGATTCCTCAAGAACCTGCGGCTGATAAAGTTTAGGATCAATTATAT
>JAYOLY010000083.1:0-6638 GCA_038120575.1 Rickettsiales bacterium | reverse complement strand
AAAAGAGTGTTACAGCACCAACACAACAGAAGAAACACACAACATAATCTTAAACAATCTAGACAGATCTCCTTTATTTACCAAAACCATTGAAGGCGTTGGTCCTCGTTATTGCCCCTCTATTGAGGACAAAATCGTTCGATTTAAAGACAAACCTTCACATCAAATTTTTATCGAACCAGAAGGCCTCAACACCGACTCTATTTATCCACAAGGACTAAACACATCACTACCACAAGATGTCCAAGAAAAAATACTCTATTCGATGCCAGGTTTAGAAAACGTAACCATTCTAAAATATGGGTATGCTGTTGAATATGACTTTATTTTACCGTCTCAACTCAAACCAACTCTGGAAACCAAAACAGTAGCTCATCTATTTTTTGCTGGACAAATTAATGGAACCTCAGGCTATGAAGAAGCAGCTGGACAAGGACTTATTGCAGGAATCAATGCCGCATTAGTTGTGCAAAAAAAAGACCCTTTTATTTTAAAACGAGAAGACTCTTTCATTGGAACACTCATTGATGATTTAATCACAAAAAACATCTATGAACCCTATAGAATGCTCACCTCCAGATCGGAATACAGACTCCTATTGCGTCAAGACAACCCCACAAATCGCTTAAGTGAGCGTGCTTATGCAATTGGCTTATTAACCTCGGAAGAGATTGACACAATTAGACAGCAGCATGAAAAAACAAATTTTTATTTAGCTCACTGGAAAAAAACATCAACAAATCCTGATCAAACAAAACACTTTAATCTTAAACACAAAATCCCCATAGCAGACCTTCTCAAGCGCCCAGAAGTTCAACTAAGCGATGTTTTCGAAACAACAAACAATGTATATGATAAAGAAGCGGCTCAAAAAGCTTGTATTGAAATCAAATACGCAGGCTACATCAATAAGCAACAAGAAACTATCGCAAAAATTAAACGTTTTGAAAACAAACGCATTCCTAATAATTTAAATTTTGAAACCATACTAGGCTTAAGAAAAGAATCTATCCAGCAACTGTCCGACCATCGCCCGAAAACATTTTATGAGGCGTCAAAAATTGCTGGCGTAAATCCTGCTGACCTAGTCGTATTGATGGTCTATCTTGAAAACTATCACAAAAAAAACAACCCAACACCTAAATTAAATCATAAATAAGCCCCTCATCAGAGCATAAATGCCCAGCTTATTAGGTTTCAAAATGCTTAAAAATGGGTATAAAACTAATGAAACTAACAAAAAAAGAGCAGTTAATGAAAAATAAACATATATTGAGCTTAATCGCTCTTCTAAGCTTAGGCCTCTTTCAATGCTTAATACTAGCACAAACAAACGTGTTTACTCCGGAAACCAAACAAGACTTAATTGATAAATTAAACACAGGATACTACAGCGCAAATTCACCTGCGACATGTAAAGACATTAACACATGGAATATCAGTAATATTACAGATTTATCTTATGTTTTTAAACAACAACCGGAATTCAATTGCGATATCAGCAATTGGGACACATCACAGGTCACATCCATGAAACAACTATTTTATTTTGCCTCCGTGTTCAACCAACCGCTTTCAAACTGGAATGTCTCTAATGTCACTGATATGAGCGGGATGTTTGCTTCTGCCATTGAATTTAATCAAAACATTTCAAACTGGAATATGGCCAATGTAACCGACATCAGTACGATGTTTTACAAAGCTAAAAAATTTAATCAACCCTTATCCAACTGGAATGTGTCAAATGTAACAAATATGGAAGAACTATTCGGCTGGGCATTATTATTTAATCAGCCAATTTCAAGCTGGGACGTATCCAACGTAACAACAATGAGGAAACTATTTTACTACGCAAAATCGTTTAATCAGCCCATCTCAAACTGGGACACATCTAACGTGACAGATATGGCCTATATGTTTTCCAATGCAACTGCTTTTAATCAGCCCCTATCAGCATGGAATGTAGCTAACGTCACAATAATGAAAGGTTTGTTTCAAACTGCATCCAAATTTAATCACCCTATTGGCAATTGGAATGTATCCAAGGTCAAAAATATGGATTTTATGTTTCATGAAGCAAAATCATTCAACCAGCCACTATCATCATGGTCAGTAACAACAGTCACATCAATGGAATCAATGTTTCAGAATGCAAATGCATTTAATCAACGACTCAATAACTGGAATGTATCCAACGTAACAAACATGTACAACATGTTCAAAAAAGCATATAGCTTTAATCAAAATATCGGATCTTGGAATGTATCACAAGTAACAAACATGAAAAAGATGTTTTTTCATGCAAAATCATTTAACCAAAATATATCTAATTGGAATATGTCTTCCGTTATCAACAAAGACGATATGTTTTTTGGATCAGGTTTAGATCCCCTCAACTAAAAAAAATTAATAATCCCTCAAATTTAAAAACAACTCACAACTATACCGAGCTGCCATTTCAAACTCTTTACACGATTTTTTTTTTAATTGAATAGACAATGACACCCGCTCATTGTCATGATTGTCCTCAGATTTTAACCCCATGAAGGTAATTCCCTTACAAAAGATTCATGATGCTCAACAGCTCCAAAAACAACTTCAACTATTTTAAAAAACTTATAAAAACACATTGGATCTTGAAGCTCTATATTATTCATAATAAGTTTCCCAGTATCAAAAATATATAAACTATCAGAAGATGCTTCATCTTTAATTGACCTCACCATTAAGCGTTCAGCATTAATTTGACAAATCAAAACGCCGCCTTCAAGCGCTGCTTCAACTTCAAACGGTCCAGTGTGACGTAATATAGCCAAAAATCTATCTTTTATTTCAGAAATATATGACATCTCATGCTTCCTACAATTATCCTAAACTAATGGTAATTACCCAAGAACAAATTCGTTCAAACACATATTGTTTAAAACTCAACTAGTCAATTTACTGAATCCTTTACACAGTATCGGTTCAGAGTTAAACTATTACCCTTAAATTGTTGTAGAAAAAATGGAGACTTAACAATGAAAATAATTAATTCAAAACAAAAAAACAACACCGTTTCACTCGAGCTAGAAAGCTCATTAGACGTTATAGAAAAATCATTTAACAAAACATTTAAAAGCATGTCAAAAATGGCAAAAATTCCTGGATTCAGAAAAGGAAAAGTTCCTCGCCATATATTTGAACAACACTATGGTAAAGATATTTTAATTCAAGACAGTGTAAATGAAGCTGTCAATACAACATACAAACAAGCCATTGAAGAACTTAAACTTGATGTTGTTGATTATCCAAAAAACTTAAAGGTTGATGATTTTAAAGAAAATCAGCCCATCAAATTTAGCTGTGACGTTGATGTAAAGCCAAAAATTAAAGCCGATAAATACAAAGGTGTTAAAGTTACGACTGAACCATCAGGATTTGATAACGATTTAATAGAAACCCAACTCAAGCAACTAAAAGAAAGTCATGCAACTTATGAAATTGTTTCACGTGAAACAAAAGAAGAAGACTTATTAAAAGTAAATGTAAAAGCAACCATTAATGGAGAAGCTTATTCTCGTTGGACCAAAACAAATGTTGGTGTATGCATTGGAACAAGTATTTTTTCTAACCATTTTGATAAAAATCTTGTTGGGGCAAAAGCCAACACCCCACTATCATTTTCTGTTCCCTACCCAGCCGATTACCACCTAGAAGATGTTGCTGGAAAAAAAGTTGATTTTGAAGTTGAAATCACAGAAATAAAAGAAAAAAGACTCGCTGATCTTACAGATGAACTAGTCCAAAAAACATCAGAATTTAAAACTGTTGATGAACTAAAAAACAACATCAAAACAACGCTTGAAGACCAACAAAAAAAGCAAAAAGAAGAAAAACTAAAAAATGATATTATGGAAATCATCATTGAAAGCAACAAAATAGACCTTCCTGAAGGGATGATACGATTTGAGTCCGAACAAGATCAAAGATATTTTGAAAGCCAACTACAACGGTCAGGAACAACGCTTGATAACTATCTAACAATGGTTAAACAAAGTAAAGATGATTACATAGAAGAACTTAACAAAAATGCAACAAAGCGAATCAAATCACAGTTAATTTTAGAATCTGTGATTGATCAAGAAAATATTGAAGCATCAGATGATGATATCAAAGAGGAAATTAAACGTCTAAGACCAGAGCTTGATACAGATGAAAAAATTGAAACGGAACTCAAAAAAATCAATCAAGATGGACTTAAGAAAATGATAGCCCAACAAAAAGCTATTGATTTCATTCTTGAAAAAGCTAAAATATCAGAAAAAAAGAAATAAAATTATCTTAATTTAAACCTTTTTTTAAATACAAAAGTATTTTTAAGTCAATTAATCTTGTGCTATCATACGATTACATCATCTAAGGAGGAAACATATGCCACTAGTACCAATGGTAATTGAGCAAACAGGAAAAGGAGAACGATCGTTTGATATCTACTCAAGACTTTTAAAAGAACGAATCATTTTCTTACATGATCAAGTTGATGACAGCATTGCTAATTTAATTATTTCACAGCTACTTTTTTTAGAAGCTGAAGACCCAGAAAGAGACATTTACCTCTACATCAATAGCCCTGGTGGAGTTGTCACTGCCGGTATGGCAATCTACGACACGATGCAATTTATTCAAGCCAAGGTTTCGACAATTTGTATGGGACAGGCCGCATCAATGGGAGCCTTTCTTCTTGCAGCTGGAGAACCTGGCCGACGGTATGCATTACCAAATGCAAGAATCATGATTCACCAACCCCTGGGAGGAGCACAAGGGCAAGCCACTGATATCGAAATACAAGCCAATGAAATTTTAAGAATTAAAGGATTTCTTAATAAAATTCTTTCAGAAAGAACAGGCCAAAAATTAGATAAAATTGTCAAAGACACAGAAAGAGACTTTTTCATGTCAGCTGACGAAGCAAAAAAATACGGCCTAATTGATGATGTTTTAACGAAACCTATAAAAAAATGACCCAAAATGATCTCGTAGTTTGTTCGTTTTGTGGAAAACCACAACATTTAGTCAAAAAAATAATTATTGGTCCTCATCTTAACATTTGCGACGAATGTATTTTATCTTGCCACGAGATCATAACAAAAGACTCCCCTGTAACAACAACACAAGCGCAACCAGTGCCAAATCTAACCGTAACTGATAGTAAAAAATCAGAGAAAAAAGAAGACTTTGAATTAAACTTTACAACACTTCCCAAACCGCAAGATATTCTAACCTATTTAAACGATTACATTATCGGACAAGATAAAGCCAAAAAAGTTCTTTCTGTTGCTGTATACAATCATTTTAAACGCTTATTTGCAAAAACAAACGACTACAACGATGTCGACATCCAAAAAAGTAATGTCTTATTGCTTGGCAAAACTGGAACTGGAAAAACATTATTTGCACAAACCTTAGCCCGCCTATTAAACGTCCCGTTTACAATAGCAGATGCCACAACCCTAACAGAAGCTGGCTATGTCGGCGAAGATGTTGAATCCTCATTATATAGACTACTTCAAGTTTCCGATTTTGACGTCAAAAAAGCACAAATGGGCATTATTTACATTGATGAAATTGATAAAATTACACGTAAATCTGAAAACCCATCGATCACCAGAGATGTATCCGGAGAAGGTGTTCAACAAGCTCTTTTAAAAATGCTTGAAGGCACCGTGGTCAATGTGCCTATGAAAGGGGGCCGTAAGCACCCTCAACAAGAATTTATTCAAGTTGATACCTCTAATATATTATTTATTTGTGGTGGAGCATTTCACGGCCTAGAAGACATTATCGAAGCAAGACTTAATGCTCGCAATATTGGTTTTTTAAGCGGATCAGAACGTGATAGCATTCAAACAGATAGCATTTTCAAACATGTCCAACAAGAAGATATATTAAAGTTTGGAATCATCCCAGAACTTATTGGACGACTTCCCATCACAGCCCCTTTACACGATCTAGATGAGTCTACTTTAGTTAAAATATTACAAGAACCAAAAAATGCATTAACGAAACAATATAAAAAATTATTACATATAGACAATATTGAGCTTAACTTTGACACCGATAGCCTTGAGCTTATTGCCAAAACAGCTAAAGAACGAAAAGTTGGAGCAAGAGCCTTAAGAAGCATCCTTGAAGATATTATGCTGTCTCATATGTTTGAAGCCCCAACAGGTAAAACAACATCTATCACCATAACAAGAAAAGACGTTGAAAACTACATCAAAACCAATTTATCCAAAGAATTACAAACAAAAGTATTACATAAAAAGAAATCTAAAAAAGCAGCTTAACTACTCAATCTTTAAACTATGGATTTATCTGCTCGCTAAAAATCTCCAAAGCATGTAGGGAATTTGATCATTTGAAAACACCCCTGTATATTTACTACCATCTGAATATGTACATGTTCCCTGTCCATGACGCATACCCTCTTTCCATTCGCCATCATAGTTACCGCCATCTGCATATACTAATATTCCCTTGCCATGACGCATATCCTCTTCCCAGTCGCCATCATATTTAGCACCATCTGAATATGTACATGTTCCCTTTCCATGACGAATACCCTCTTTCCATTCGCCATCATAGTTACCGCCATC
>JAYOLY010000082.1:0-6709 GCA_038120575.1 Rickettsiales bacterium | reverse complement strand
CGTCTAAGAATAAAAGGCTTAGATCTATTGATGATTTGATTGAATTTTTTTTGTTTAACTAAATCACTATAAATAGAATAAGACCCAAATAAATTTGGAACAATTAACTGAATAATAGTGTAATACTCAAGCATATTATTCTCTATCGGTGTGCCTGTTAAACAAAGAACACAAGAACTATCTATCCTAGATGCAGATTTAGATCGCTCAGACAATTTATTTTTCAATAATTGAGCTTCATCAAATACCAACACATTAATTTTTTTTTCGCAAAGACTATCAATATCTCTTCGCAAAACATCATAAGTTAATAGCACAATATCAACATCTTTGTTCCAATATCTATCAACTCCAGAGTATGTATCTACACTTAAATTTGGATAAAATGTAGCTATTTCGTGTTCCCAATTAAACAACAAACTGGGTGGAACGACAATTAAATGCTGCCCAGAAGGACAATTATTAGAAATTTTACCTTCTTTAATTAAAGCCAAAAACATTATTGTTTGAAATGTTTTGCCAAGCCCCATATCATCGGCTAAAACACCCCCTAGTTTAAATTTATAAATAAACTCAAACCAACCAAGAGACTGAATCTGATAAGATCGAGGCTTTGATTTCAGCTCAGTCGGAGGCTTTAAATGAGTAGTTTCCTTAAATGTTAAAAACATATCTATAAGACGTTGTTGATCAGATGATAGTAAAAGCTTAACCCCTAACTGTTGCATTTGAATCCAGTCTAGCAAATGTAATGATCGAACAATTTCATGTGAAGAAGATGATACTTTTAAGTTTTTTTTCAATTTTAAAATATTTAAAATCTCTTTTACTTTAGCTACCATTTTAGGATTCAAAACATTGACTGTATCATTTAAAACATAAGACCAACTATTTTCTTCAAACTGTTTTAATGTCTCCTCACTTACAAATTCATCATCAAAAAACAGCTTAGGCTGATCGGAAAAATCATCAACATTACGAAAATCAAGTACTAAGTTATGATCTTCAACTTCAATTTTTGTATCCCCAAAATGAATATCAAGGTTCATATTTTTAAAAATCTTTTCTAAGTATCCTAGTTTTAAATGAAACTGTTCTTTGGAAACAATTATAGATTTATCATCATTATTTTTATCAATAATCAAATGATGAAATAATGAAAACAATTTTATAGACAATTTAAATTCAACTAAGATATTAACTCTAGTCCAAACAAATGAACCATCCATAAATAGAATCCTATATTGAATCGGGTGAGAATTAATAGATTTAATACAATCAATAAAAGCATTTAAATGTTGTTTATTTTTAAAAGGCTTAACCAAAAAATGAGTTAAACATCTTAATTTGAATATTTCATCTGTGGAATTAAAATATCTTAATAAGCCTTTTAAAACAAATTTTGATTGCTTTTCAGTTAAGTCATGCAACCAATCAAATGACAAATCAAAACAATTCATAAAAAAGAACCGAGAAATAGAAATTTTATTTAAATTACAACGCATTTTTGGAGAAATTTTTACCAAGACATCATTTACGTCATATGAAATATCTAAAACATGCACAGCGTCAGCCATAACAGGCTCTACAACCTGATGATTAGTCATAAACATAAACGATTTGTCATCAATATGATTGAAAAACATATCAGAGTTCAAATTAAAATCTGCAAAACTCATTGATAATGTTGATGGCTTTTCTTGCTTAGATTTTAGTGACATTTTAGACATTGAAACATTATCTTGGACATAATTAAATAAGCGTTGAGACAAGGCATCTTCATAGACTTCAAACAACCCTAACTTGGATTGTAAAAGATCTAAACAGAACTTTTTCGCAAAAACAAATTTGTCACCAATTTTAGATAATGGAGAGACATTAATTTCATTATCAGAAACATCAAATACAATCTTATTTTGAACAATAAACTGAGAGTCCCAAACACAATCTACAACTGAATTATTTACCTTAACTTGTAATGGAAAGTTTGGATGAGAATCTAAAAAATCAATTAACATCCCAACCACTTGGTTCGAATTATGCAAATATCTTGATAACTGCCTTAAATCTGATGGAAGTTGAATTGAATTAAGAGAAATAAAATTACCGTTAAACAGTGCTCTAAGTTTAATTAATCCAAAAACATTTGGTTCAATTCTTAATTTTAAGTCATTTTCTAAAACCATCGTAAAATATTACCACAATATGATGAATTCAATAATAATTAAAAAAACCATATGTTGATCGATCAATTATTGACAATAAATTAAAACGAAGTTATAGTCTTCAATTATTTTTTAAAATAGGAATTTGAAATGGCAGTACCAAAAAAAAGAAGATCAAAATCAAGAAAAAGAACACACAAGTCGCTATGGAAAATTAAAACTCCATCAGTCAGACCATGTCCTAATTGTAAAGTTCTTAGTTATCCCCACTTCATGTGTAAATCTTGTGGATATTATAAGGGCAAATTAATCATTGCTCCCAAAGTAAAGAAAGACACGTCCAAAGACAAGGAAAAGTAAATTGAAAACAATCATCTTAGATGCTATGG
The DNA here is from genome assembly GCA_038120575.1 of Rickettsiales bacterium. GTDB lineage: Bacteria > Margulisbacteria > Marinamargulisbacteria. The sequence continues at coordinate 4,155 of JAYOLY010000082.1, read as the reverse complement.
GGGGAGATGATTATCCAGAACAAAACTTAATTGGAGCTCAGAAAGCTGTAGAATCTCTTCCCATAAATATTATACTAGTTGGAAACAAAGAAATATTAAAAAAACATATCAATAAGATCCCCAACTGGCCAACATCTAAAATCTCTATTTTTCATGCTGAAGAAATCGTTACAATGGAAGATTCACCTTCAAAATCATTTCGAATGAAAAAAAACTCATCCATACAAGAAGGTCTTAAACTGCTCAAAGAAAACAAAGGAGATGCATTTGTATCAGCTGGAAACACAGGGGCTGTCATGGCGGCAAGTACACTTATATTAGGTAGACTTAAAGGCGTTGAACGACCGACATTAGCAAGCATTTTTCCATCAGAAAAAAATCATTTTGTTATGTTGGATATGGGTTCAAATGTGGATTGTAAAGCAAGTCATCTTTTACAATTTGCCATTATGGGGACACATTTTTCAAAACATATTTTAAACAACAAAAATCCTAAAGTTGGACTGCTTAATATTGGAGAAGAAAAAGAAAAAGGAAACATGCTCACTCAACAAACCTATGAATTACTTTCTCAAAGTAGTTTAAATTTTATTGGAAATGTTGAAGGAAAAGACATTCCAAATGGACATGTTGATGTTGTCGTTTGTGATGGATTTACTGGCAATGTAGTTTTAAAATTTGCACAAGGTTTAGTTAATATGCTTAAAAATTTAATTAAACAAGAATCAAAAAAATCTATTTTTACAATACTAGGCCTTCTATTTCTTAAACCCGCTTTCAAAAAACATAAAAAAAAGTTCGATAAAGATGAATACGGAGGAGCTCCCTTATTAGGAGTCAACGGAGTTTGCATTATAAGTCACGGAAATTCAACATCAAATGCAATCAAAAACGCAATTAAAACAGCATATACAATTTCAAACAATAAACTAGTTGAAAACATTACATCCGCAATACAATCTGAAAAAATAATTGATCAAAATGTAATAAATCAAGCAACATGAAGCAAAAAGCAACCATAATAGGCTTAGGAAGTCATACACCTGAAAAAAAAATTTCAAATGACTATTTTGTCAATTTAGGTTTAGACACATCTAATGAATGGATAGAAAATAGAACTGGAATATCTAATAGATTTTATATTAACGATGATGAAAGCTCAATTGACCTTGCTTACAACGCAAGTTTAAGAGCTTTAGAAGATGCAAAAATTACTGCAAAAGAAATTGATCTTATTATTGTTGCTACAACAACACCAGATTATTTATCTTTTCCATCTACTGCATGCCTATTACAAAAAAAATTAAACACGCGATCTATAATGGCATTTGATTTATCAGCAGCGTGTTCTGGCTTTAGCTACGCAATAAATGTAGCGTCACAATTCATCGAAAACAGTTCTCACAACACTGTTCTGGTTGTAGGAGTTGACTGCCTATCCAGAACATTAAATTTTAACGATAGAACAACGTGTATTTTGTTTGGAGACGGAGCCGGAGCTGCAATCTTACAAGCTACAAATAGCTATGGCCTACTATATTCTAAATCATACTCAAATGGGAATGAAGAAAACGCTTTAAAAATAAATGCTGGCGGTTCTAAACAACCTTTGACACCTGATTTACTAGAACAAAAAGAAAATACTCTCAAAATGGACGGCAAGACAGTCTTTAAGCTGGCTGTCAACAAAACAACAGACGCAATAAAAGATGCTTTACAAGATAATAATTTAGATATCAATGATGTTGATTACATCATTTGCCATCAAGCAAACAGTCGAATTTTAGATAAAATTCAAGAAAATTTGAATATCCCAAAAGAAAAAATGCTTTCAAATGTTAAACATTATGGAAATACATCAGCGGCTTCAATTCCAATTTTACTTGACGAATCCAATCAAAAAAAACTTTTCAAAAAAAATGACATCATTTTACTTGCTGGATTTGGTGCAGGGTTTACATGGTCTATCAATATTTTAAAATGGAACAATAAAAAGGAGTGAAGAATGAGTTTAAAAAATAACGTAATTCTTGTAACAGGATCGACACGAGGCATTGGCTTAGCCATTGCTGAAAAAGCTGCTTCGGAAGGCGCCTCTTTAATCATTAGCGGGCGTAATCAAGACACTGCAACAGACATTGCTGAAAAGATTGAAAAAAAATATAATGTAACAGCAATAGGAATAGCCTGTAACATCAATGAATTCGAAAGTTGTCAAAATTTAATTAATAAATCCTTAGAAACATTCACTAAAATAGACGTAGTTGTGAATAATGCAGGCATAACTAAAGACAATCTAATATTACGAATGAAGGAAAATGATTGGCATGATGTAATCAATACTAATTTGAATTCAATTTTTTACATGACAAAATTAATTTCTAAATCAATGATAAAAAACAAAAAAGGCAAAATAATTAATATTAGTTCTATTGTTGGTATAACAGGAAACGCAGGACAAACAAATTATGCTGCAACAAAAGCAGGAATAATTGGATTTACAAAATCAATAGCAAAAGAACTAGGAGGAAAAGGAATCACATGCAATGCAATTGCTCCAGGATTTATTGAAACAGACATGATAGAGACTTTACCAAAAGAATACATTAGTAATATAATATCTAACATTCCGCTTAGGAGATTAGGAAAAACTGAAGATGTATCAGATCTTGTAGTTTTTCTGGCCTCTGACAAAGCAAATTACATCACCGGACAAGTTTTATCCGTTGATGGCGGAATGAATATGTAAATAATAAAGGAGAAAATAAAAATGGCATTAAGTGAAAAAGAAGTATTTGAAAAAGTTAAAACCGTAATTGTTGATCAATTAGGAATCTCAGAAGATGAAGTAACCATGGAAGCTTCGTTTACAGATGATTTAGGAGCAGATTCACTAGATACAGTAGAATTAGTTATGGCATTAGAAGAAGAATTTAACACTGAAATAGCAGACGAAGATGCTGAAAAACTAGTTACAGTTCAAAAAACTGTTGAATATATTTTAAGCAATAATTAAAGGATTATAACATTGAAAAAAAGAGTTGTTATTACTGGTATAGGAACAATTAATCCAATCGGTAACAATATCGAAGAATATTGGAACAATTTAGTTACTGGGCAATCAGGTATTGATTACATTCATCAATTTGATACCACCGACTTCCCATGCAAAATTGCAGGTAGCATAAAAAATTATGATCCAACAAATGCAGTAGAAAAAAAGGAAGTTAACCGTTTTTCAATGTTTATAATTCTAGCTGTTGAAGCAGCAAAACAAGCTATTAAAGATTCCGGAATAAACGTAAACGAAGAAGCTGAAAACATAGGAGTAGAAATTGGTTCCGGAATTGGAGGCCTAGAAGTTCTTGAAAAAAACACAATCAAACTCCATGAAAATGGTCCAGGAAAAGTAAGTCCATTCACAGTTCCAATGATGATTGTTGATATGGCCTCAGGTATTGTATCAATAAAAATTGGAGCAAAGGGACCGAATTCCTCAACAGTATCTGCATGTGCATCTTCTACTCATTCTATTGGAAACTCGTTTAGAATGATTCAAAATGGGTCTGCTTCAGTTATGGTTTGCGGTGGAAGTGAATCCGCAATATCTCCATTAGGAATATCAAGCTTTTGTGCGGCAAAATCATTGTCACTAAACAATGAATATCCAAAAGAAGCATCAAGACCATTTGACTTAAATAGAAATGGTTTTGTAATGGGTGAAGGAAGCGGAATTCTAGTTTTAGAAGATTTAGAACATGCAAAAAAAAGAAACGCAAAAATTTATGCAGAAATCACAGGTTATGGATCATCAGGAGATGCATACCATATCACGGCACCTGCTCCAGAAGGAGATGGCGCAAAAAGAGCAATGGAAAAGGCATTAAGTGATGCGGAATTGAACACAAATGAAATTGATTACATCAATGCACATGGAACATCAACACAATTAAATGATAAAAACGAAACTATAGCAATTAAAAACGTATTTAAAGATACTATCAAGGATATTGCAATAAGTTCTACAAAATCAATGACAGGACATCTTCTTGGAGCTGCAGGCGCAATTGAACTAATTGCCGGTATTAAAGTAATTGAAAACGGCATCATTCCACCAACAATTAATTTAACAACTCCAGATCCTGAATGTGATCT
>JAYOLY010000081.1:0-6913 GCA_038120575.1 Rickettsiales bacterium | reverse complement strand
CACTTAGCAACTCTCTTAATTCCATCTCTACCAATTCTATCAATTCAGGATCATCAACTTGGTCTGTTTTGTTCATAAATACTACCAATGATGGAACATTGACCTGTCTTGCTAACAATATATGCTCTCTTGTTTGTGGCATTGGCCCGTCTGCTGCAGATACGACCAAGATTCCTCCGTCCATCTGCGCTGCACCTGTAATCATGTTTTTTACATAATCCGCGTGTCCTGGACAATCGACGTGTGCATAATGTCTTTTTTCTGTTTCATACTCAACGTGGGCTGTTGCTATTGTGATTCCTCTTTCTCTTTCTTCTGGAGCCGCATCTATTTGATCGTATGCTTTGAATTCTGCTCCACCTGTCGATGACAATACTTTTGTTATCGCGGCTGTTAGTGTTGTTTTTCCATGATCTACGTGCCCTATCGTTCCGATATTGACGTGCTCTTTATTTCGCTCGAATTTTTCTTTTGCCATTTAATTCTCCTTTTTGTTTTTATGGAGCTCCCGATCGGGATTGAACCGACGCCCTCATCCTTACCATGGATGCGCTCTACCGACTGAGCTACAGGAGCTAATTTTATTGCTTAAAACGGATATTACCATACCCTAAAAAGATACTCAAATAGTGATTATTTATTCAAATATTTTTCTATTTCTTTGAGATCAATTAAATCAATAAAATTTGTTAAAATGTCTTCTTTTTCTTCACCAATATAAATAAACGTAATCATTAATTCTTGATTTAAGACAATATTTTGTTCATGAACGGTTACAACGCTATTTTCACTGTTTTCTGTTTTGGAATAAAGGGATTGATAGTTTTGAACTTTTTTAAGTTGTGTGTTCACCAACCCTTGAATCAGTCTTGGATTATTAAGAATGCTGACATATTCTTGTATAGATGGATCTGAGTGAATGAGATTGATATCTATTTTTTCATTTTTGGTATTTTTATAGCTCTTATTAAACAAAATGCCATATTCTTCACTATCAAATAAACTATCTTCTATGTCTACATTTTGAGCTTCAAATGTTTCAAAAGAACTTGGAAAAAACGTATTTAAATATTTTTTTTGAACTAATGTAATTTTGTCTTTTAGGTCGTCTAAAATATAAAGGCTTTGAGAGTAGTAGCCAGAATCAAGCGATTTTGATAAGTCTTCAACCTCTTTTTTAAATTGAGATTCAGGTGATGACCGCGTCTCGGATTGTAGGATATTTTCTGAAGATATAATGATATTGTCATTTTCATTACGTTCCTGGGGATAGATGTAGGAAGACGTTGCAAGAATTATAAATGCGATAGAACTTAGCAAAATAAATTTATAATTTGAAATCTTCATACATATATGATAAACCGATTTTGCTTGAGATTAAACAATAAAAATACATTTAGGTTTAAAAATTATTTTTTTTTACCATTTATTATGATATAATATGATTTCAATTGTTCAGATGTTTTAAAAAAATGTCTTTTACACTTTCAAAAATCACTTTAAAAATTAAATTTAAATTATTCTAAAATACAAAAAGGATTCACAATGAAAAAAACCGAAATTGATAAAAATATAGATATCAAAAAAGATACTTCAAAAAAATCCCCAGATAAGCAACATTTACCCCCTAAAAATGCTGCTAAACCAGAAAAATCAAGTTCAATTCCAAAGCCAAAATTAGATATTTATGATGTAAAGCATGGAAAAATCACTAAATTAGTAGCTATTGCAAAAGAACTAGGCGTAAGCAACACCGATGATTTACCAAGAGATGAACTTATTGTTGGTGTTTTAGAAAAAATTTCAGAACTTAATGGAGATATATCAGCAACAGGAATTTTAGAAATATTGCCTGATGGATATGGGTTCTTAAGAACATCTAATTATTTACCAAGTTCAGAAGATATTTATATTTCTCAGACACAAATAAGACGATTTGGATTAGCTTCAGGGGATAAAATTGAAGGATTAATACGTCCACCAAAGGAAGGTGAACGCTATTTTTCTTTGCTTGTTATTGAGCAAATTAATAATGCTAAACCTGAAAAAATGCATAGTCGAGTCAAATTCTCTAATTTAACTCCTATATACCCTAATCAAATTCTGAAACTAGAAACTGGACAATTCCCAATTTCTGGACGAATAATAGATATGTTGTCTCCCATTGGTAAGGGGCAACGTTCTTTAATTGTTTCTCCTCCTAAGGCAGGTAAAACAACTATCCTTAAAGAAATTGCAAACTCTATTTCTACAAATAGTCCTGATGTTCATATTAAAGTTCTTCTTATTGATGAACGTCCAGAAGAAGTTACTGACATGGAAAGATCCGTTAACGGTGAAGTTATTTATTCTACATTTGATGAGCCACCTGAGCAGCATGTTCGAATTTCTGAATTAGTTTTAGAAAGTTCAAAGCGTCTTGTTGAATGTGGAAAAGACGTCGTCATTTTACTCGATAGTATTACTCGACTTGCACGGGCTTATAACCTCGTTGTTCCTCCTTCTGGCAGAACGCTTTCTGGAGGACTTGATCCAAGTTCGTTGCATAAACCTAAACGATTTTTTGGTGGAGCAAGAAATATTGAAGATGGTGGAAGTTTGACTATTATTGCGACAGCGCTTGTTGATACGGGTTCAAGAATGGATGATATTATCTATGAAGAATTTAAAGGTACAGGAAATATGGAACTGCATCTTGAACGACGTTTGGCAAACAGACGAATATATCCAGCTATTGATATTATAAATTCAGGTACACGAAAAGAAGATTTATTAATTCCAGAAGATATTTTAAAGAAAACGTATCTGTTAAGAAAAAATATTGATTCTGAAAGTGCTACTGAAGAGATGATTAAGCTTCTAAGTCAGACAACAAATAATGATGAGTTTTTTAACTCTCCCATATTTACATAGTCAAATTTTTAGATTTTTCTTTAAAAGAAATTAAGATTAAATGTCTTAATAAAGAGGTAATTGTTTATTAACTAATAAACGTTATTCGATAGTTCCTTCTCTTAAAATGTATAATGTATTTGGAAGTAAAAATGGGGAGAAAAAAGAGGTTTTTTCTTTCCAGTTTCCTTTAAGCAACGTTGGCTTTGTTCCGAAACCTATTGAAACATGAATAGCCGTATCTGGAACCAAAGCATATTCGTCGCTGTTATTTGATATAGGTAATGTCGCAAAGGTCTGAGTTAGTTTTGTTTCAAAAAAAAGAAACATCTTTTGTGTTTCATAAAAACGTCTTTCATATGACAACTGGGAGGTAAACCCTCCAAAATGTAATCCTTTTAAATGTCTTTTTAAATATCGATCTCGGCCATCAATTTTTACATCAGGATTACCAAAATTTAATCCGAATCCAGTCCTTATAATATTGTTTTTATTTATTTTATTAGCATAATTTAAATAAATTAAATTAAATCCATCAGAAACACTAAAGGACTCTAAAAAATCTGTTGGATTGCTTAAATAGACTTTATGATGAACAACTTCAAGTCCTATAGCATGATTTTTAAACCAATATTCAGTTCTTAATGCCCAATAAGGGAAATCTGAATAAGCTTTCGATTTATACGAGGCATCAATTGTATATGTTGTGTTATCAGCATACAATACTAGCTTATTGTCAAAGCTCATAGGCACACCAGAAACAGACGAGAAATGCCACCCGTTTTCAGCAAATAAGACACTATAAAATAGAGATAAATATAAAAATAAAAAAGCAACTAAATGTTTCACAAAAAACCTTTTTTTAGGGAGGGAGTAGAACAAAAACTTTATTCCCCCCCTTTATATAAATTAATCTAGTACTTAGAAATATAATCCAAATTTTAAGATTAAACCAGCAAATACAATTGAAACAATAGTCATTAACTTAATTAAAATGTTTAATGATGGTCCAGAAGTATCTTTGAATGGGTCTCCAACTGTATCACCAATAACTGCAGCCTTATGTGCATCAGATCCTTTGCCACCTACATTACCAGCTTCAATATATTTTTTGGCATTATCCCATGCACCACCAGCATTGTTTAAAAATATAGCTAAAACAAAACCTGTTGTTAATGCTCCTGTTAATAATCCAAGAACACCTGGAACATGAAACAACATACCAACAATAATAGGTAATGAAATAGCGAGTATAGAAGGAACAATCATTGCTTTTAGAGCACCCTCTGTGGAAATGTTAACACACTGAGCATAATCTGGCTTTCCTGTTCCATCAAGAATACCTTTAATTTCTCTAAACTGTCTTCTTACTTCGTTAACCATTTCAGCAGCAGCTTTAGAAACAGCCGATATAGTTAATGCGCAGAAAATAAAGGCAGCCATAGCGCCTATGAAAATTCCACACAAAAATTTTGGATTTATAATATTAATTTGGAAAATTTCAACAAGCGATTCAATTTTTAAATCTTGAACTTTAATGACGTTGCCATATCCTGCAGATGTTGTAGAAAAAATTAATGAACCAATCTTGTGTGACGCATCTTCAGACAATGCTGTAAGCCATTGAATGATTGAATCTAAATACGCAGCGATCAAAGCAAGCGCTGTTAAGGCTGCAGATCCGATTGCAAATCCTTTTCCTGTGGCAGCTGTTGTATTACCAAGAGAGTCTAGAGCATCTGTTCTTTCTCTAACTTCAGGAGCAAGTTCAGCCATTTCAGCATTTCCACCTGCATTATCTGCAATTGGACCAAAAGCATCTGTTGCTAGCTGGATACCTAAAGTAGATAACATACCTATCGCTGCAAATGCGATACCATAGATTCCTGTTGTAATATCTGAAAACCCTCCAGTAAAAAGAAATGATAGGATGATTCCAGATACAATTGTTATTACAGGAATTCCAGTAGAGATCATACCTGTAGACACACCACTTAAAATATCTGTAGCAGGGCCTTCTTTGCAAGATTCTGCAATTTTTTGAGTTGGCTTATATGTATCTGATGTATAATATTCTGTTGCTTGACCAATGATGAAACCAGCAACTAAACCAACAACAATACTTCCAAAAATTCCCCAATTAATTATCCCCATATAAGCTACAACTGCTGCAGCTACAATGATTAATATTGAGGATACGCCAGTTCCAATCAAAAGAGAATGCAACAACTCTTTTTGAGATGCACCTTCTTTCGTTTTGACAAAGAAAATACCAATCAACGAACAAAAAATTCCAATTCCAGCAATCAACATTGGCGATATAATCGCATTAACTCCAATGGTTGCACTACTTACTGCTAGCGACGCTCCCAATGCAGTAGCCGCTAAAATAGATCCACAGTAAGACTCGTATAAATCAGCTCCCATTCCAGCTACATCTCCAACATTATCACCAACATTGTCAGCGATTGTAGCAGGGTTTCTTGGATCATCTTCTGGAATACCAGCTTCAACTTTACCAACGAGGTCTGCACCAACATCTGCTGCTTTTGTAAAAATACCGCCACCAACTCTAGCAAATAATGCCATTACTGAAGCTCCCATTGCATACGTCAACATGGTGTTAGCTATTAGAACAAGTTTTGCCTCTTGGAAAATTGCTAACTTAACAAGTTCAGGAGAAAATGTAAAAAAACCTAATTTAGTTATAATGGCTTGTGAAACTCCAAAAATATTGTTGTCGTAAATAAGATTTAATGCAAAAAACCAAACTAGTAAGCCAAATCCAACAACAACCAATCCCATAATCGCTCCACCTCTGAACGATATTTTTAGGCCTTGATTTAACGATTCCTGACAAGCAGCAGCTGTTCTTGCAGAAGCATGAGTGGCTGTTTTCATCCCTAAATACCCAGAAACAGCAGACCAAAATCCTCCTGTTAAAAAGACAAAAGGAACAAATGGATTCTGGATGCCTAAGAAAGCTAGAATTCCTAGAAGAATAAATATGATTCCAAATACAATTGCAACAACTTTGTATTGACTATGAAGATAGGCCATTGCACCTTCTTTAACATAACCAGCTATCTCGATCATCTTTGGGGTTCCCTCTGATGCAGATAATAACTTTGTGTAAAATAATCTTGCAATAACAAGAGAAATTAGTGCAGCTATTGGAGCAACCCACCAAAATCCTGGAATAAAACTAAACATAATTTGTTCTCCTTAATTTTTGATAAAATCAAATGATATAAAATCATGATTTAATTGTCTAGTTTTATATTAAATTAAAATTGTTATTTTTTTATTGTAAGGCTCTTTTTTTAAGTAAAAACAAACTAAAAATACCTACAACAATATTGGGTAGCCAAGCAGCTAGTATGGGCGGAATCATTTTTGACAATCCCATCCCCATTCCAATTGACATTAAAACAATGTAGACAAGTATCACAACAATGCTTAACCCTAATCCAAGAGCAGAAGAACTTCGATGCGGTGTTAGCCCCATTGATGCTCCAAGAATAGAATAAATTAAACACGAAAATGCCACTGATAATTTCAAATGATAGTCCATAATATATTTAATAGGGTCTTCACCTGTTTTTCGCTTAAATTCAATTTTTTCTAAAATTTCTTTTCTATTCATTTCATCTAAACCTTTTTCTCGTTGTTCAAAGTTTTTTGGTGTCATTTTTAAATTAATCACTTCTTTTTTAAATTCAACCATAGTTAATTTATAAGGATCTGACGGATAAAAATTGTGCATAAAGCCATCGTAAAATTCCCATGTTCCAGATTGAATCCACTTGCCTTTTTTAGACCTTATCAAACGCGTTAAAAACCCTTCAGAATATTCTGAAATAGTTATATTTTCTAGTATAGATTGATTCATTTCACCAATATGAATCATTCGTTTTGGATTATTTTTTTTATCGTATTCTGTAATGTTTATATTGGACGTAATAATGGGCTTTTGTTGGTTTTTGTACGTCAAAGCAATTGTTTCAGCTGTACTTGCTGC
>JAYOLY010000080.1:1236-7014 GCA_038120575.1 Rickettsiales bacterium | reverse complement strand
CTGGACCAGGATCTTGTGGAGGAATGTATACAGCAAATACAATGGCATGTGCTGTCGAAGCTCTTGGAATGAGCCTGCCAAATAGTTCGGCTCAAGCTGCTGTTAGCTCTGAAAAAAAACAAGATTGTGTCAATGCAGGACAGGCAGTTTTAAATCTACTAGAACATGATATAAAACCCTTAGATATACTAACTAAAAAGGCATTTGAAAATGCAATTACAGTCGTGATCGCCTTAGGAGGATCAACCAATGCTGTTCTTCACTTAATAGCTATTGCCTATGCTGCTGGCGTTGAATTAACCCTTGATGACTTTACTCGGATTGGAAAAACTGTTCCTGTTTTGGCCGATTTAAAACCAAGTGGTAAGCATACAATGTCTAAACTTGTAGAGATTGGTGGAATTACCCCGCTAATGAAACGGCTGCTAGACAATGGATTGCTACATGGAGACTGCTTAACTGTTACGGGAAAAACAATGGCAGAAAATCTCGCAACTGTTTCAGACTATCCAGCCGATCAGGATGTTATTTTACCATTCAGTTCCCCTAAAAAAGCTGAGAGCCACCTTCGTATTTGCTACGGCAACCTTGCAAAAGAAGGCGCTGTTGCCAAAATATCTGGAAATGAAGGACTACGTTTTACTGGATCAGCAAAAGTGTTTAACTGCGAAGAAGATGCCCTAGAAAGTATTTTATCAGGACATATTTTGAAAGGTGATGTTATTGTCATACGTTATGAAGGACCCAAAGGTGGACCTGGCATGAGAGAAATGCTTTCTCCAACTTCTGCTGTTATGGGCAAAGGCCTTGGAAAAGATGTAGCCTTAATTACAGATGGTCGATTTTCAGGCGGATCTCATGGATTTGTTGTTGGTCATATTACACCAGAAGCTTTTGAGGGAGGTCTATTAGCCATCGTTGAAGATGGAGATACCATTACTATTGATGCTGAAAACAATGAAATTAATTTGATTGTTTCTCAAGATATTATTGATCAACGCTTAAGCAACTGGACAAGACCTGCACCAAACTATACTCGAGGTGTTTTAGCCAAATATGCAGCTAGTGTTCAATCTGCATCCAAAGGAGCTGTAACCGACTAATGATGGAGACGCACAGTGCAGGTGGAATTGTTCTTAACCCATTTGGGGAAGTTGCCGTTGTCAGCCAAAAAGGATTGTCTTGGTCTCTCCCCAAAGGCCATATTGAAGAAAATGAAGATATCTTAACAGCTGCTTACAGAGAAATTGAAGAAGAAACAGGCATTAAACAGTTACGCTATCTTCAACATTGTCCTGTATATTGGCGCTATAAAATTGGGTTAAATGGAGAAGATGATACGTCTGAAAAAAAGCACCTTCATTTTTTTGTTTTTTTAACTGACGTTTACAATCTTGAACCTCAAGATAGCGATAACCCAGAGGCTAAGTGGCTTCATCACCAAACTGTCAGTCAACAACTAACTCATAAAAAAGATAAAGCTTTTTTTAATGATCAAATAAGCACTATTGAGGGCTATCTCAATCAATTGATTAACATAACAACAACAACTGCAACCAAGGAAGATGCCATTAAACTTGCTACAAGCTTAATTGAAAGCAAACTTGTTGCCTGTTCTCAACTATCAGATTCCCTTACAAGTATATATCGCTGGAATGATGCCATTGAAACCGAAACAGAGTATAAACTTCAATTAAAATCAAGTAGAAAACACTACAAGGCTATTAAAGCATTTATAGACTCTAACCATCCTTACGATTGTCCAGAATGCCTCATTACAGATTGTTCAAGCTATGGCTCTAACTATAGCCAATGGCTACAAGATAATTTAGTTTAGTTCTTTATCTGTTGACAAATACTCTTCCAACTCTTCAATTGAAGTGTCGTCACTATCAACTTGCTTAAGCTTTTGTTCTTTCAACTCTTCTAACAACGCAATATGCTCAATAATCTCTTGTGATTTTTTATTTAATTTTAAGTTTGAATATCGTTCTTCTAACAATTTTAAAGAATCAATGTCTTCTTCAATCAAATAATATAATTTATTGTACTGCTCTAAAGCACTGTCTTTTTCTCCTTTTTCGGCTAATAAATCTCCGTACATAAAATGTAATTCAGCAAAATCGAGTTCAGGAGAAAGCTCAGCCTTAATTTCAGCTTTTGCAAGTTCTTCTAGTGCTTTGTCTAATTGGTTCATCGACAAATATAACGTTGCTATAAAAAAATGAGGCGATGGATCATTTACCATTGTAGACGATAAATGTTGATAAGCATTAATTGCAGCAACATAATTTTGTTGTTGTTTCAGCATTATAGGCTTTAAATCTTTAGATTGAACATCAATTGGATTTTGAATTAAAAACTGCGTTTCAAACTCCGTTAATCGTCGTTGTATAAATGTATTAGTAAGTTGAGCTACTAAAGCATCGTTTTCAATTTTCTCATCTTTTTCTTGCTCTGATTTTTTAAGAATTTTAAAAATAAAATAGTTTCCACTCATTTCGATTGGTTTTGTCACAAAATTTACATCGTTATAAAAAAGTTCTTTTTCAATTACTTCAGGAAGAGATCCTATTGCAATGTTGTTTACGACCCCTTTTGTTTCGGATTTATTAAATGAATACTCATCATAAGCTTGTTCAAAATCGAGTCCATCTATAATTTTTTCATAAACGCTATTGGCTTCTTGAAGCAAATTTATGTCAGGCTTTTCATCACTCATAGTTGTTTGAGCAATGGTGATAATTTGAATATCAAGAGTCGTTAACGCCAATGAAACACTGGATTCGTCAAATGAAATATCTTGTGTTAAGTTTCGTTTAAATTTATCAAAGAATAATTTTTGTTTTAATGACTCTTCAAATACAGCGTAATCGTAATTTTTTTCCTTCAACATCTTTTTAAGTTCAGATTTATCTTTCAAATCATTCTCTAAAACAACATTCATCAGTCCTTTTTTTAGCTCTTCTTTGCTCAGCTCAGTATTTGCTTGAATAGCACCTTGATAAAAAACAGTCTCAGAAACAGCTCCCTGTAATGCCTGCAACTTAATGCCTTCGATATCTAGCGGCGACATTTTTTTATTGTCCGGATTTACCATCTGAACAATATTGGCCACAATTTGCATATATCTATTGTACGACACACCAACATTGCCTAGCATAACAAAAGTGTTTGTTTCAACCTGAGTTGTATCAGCTGTCTCTGGGCTTGCTCCAGGACTAAAAAACAATGATCCTCCAAACATTGTCAACCCAAATGTCAACACAATAACCCAGCCAATTGTTTGAATATTATTTCTAAAAAATTTAAACATTTTTTACTCCTTAAACTATTTTTCTTAATGCACTTTTCAACGATAAAAAAGCAGCAAAGCTACTTAAAAAAATTCCCCAGACAAACATATAAACATAAATTTTAAACAAATCGGGAGTATGTTGAATTAATGGCAGATATGGAAAATAAAGTATAATTTTTCCAAGAACTAATTTATACGACATATTTAAAATTGTAATTGAAATTAGTGATGAAGAAATACCAAGAATCAGGCCTTCCATTATGAACGGTCCAATAATAAACCCATCAGTGGCCCCAACCAATCTCATAATGCTGATTTCTTCATTTCTGTTCATTATAGTCAATGTTATTGTGTTCATCATGATTAAAAATGTTGCCAACGACAAAACCCCAACAAATCCCCAACCAATATAAATAATTAAATTAGAAACTTGCTGCAGTTTTTTTCCATTTGATCCACCATAATTAACTTTTTCACAATAGGCTTGATACATTGTAATCATTTTAGAAAATTCTTCTATTTTGTTGGAATCTTTTAATTTCACAACAAGTGTATGAGGAAGTGGGTTATCTACAATATAGGCATTTAAAGTTAAATTAGGGTAGAGCTTTTTAAACTCTGTCCAAGACGACTCTTTATCTTTAAAATCAACCTGTTTCACACTTTCCATCAAGCTTAATTTATTATAAAAATTATTGATTTCTTTTTTTGTAAGCCCTTCTTTAAGATAAATTTTAACTTCAAGCTTGTCTGATATAAATTGTGAAAATGAAGCTAGATTCAAGTTTACGATCAGAAAAAAACCAAAAATAAGTAGCGACACTAAAATTGTCATTTTAGCTACAACAATCATCATGGCAGATCGTTTCATACCAATAATGGCTTCAATGACAAAAAAGAATACATTATTCACTGTACGACCCCAGCTGCTTGTCCTTAATGATTCTACCTCGTTCGAGTGCAACAACTCGTTTTCTTAAATCGTCAACAATGCCTTTGTTGTGAGTAGATACGATGACTGTTGTGTTACGGTGATTTATTTTGCTTAACAACTGCATAATCTCCCATGACGTATCTGGATCAAGGCTTCCAGTTGGTTCATCTGCGAGAAGCAATTTTGGATTATTCACGATTGCACGTGCAATACAAACCCGTTGCTGTTCTCCACCGGACAATTCAGAAGGCAAATAATTAACTTTTTCTGACATTCCCACAAGCTCAAGAACTTGTGTAACTTGACGCCTAATTTTTGCTCTTGAAACACCAAGAATTTTTAAGGCAAAGGCAACATTTTCAAACACTGTTCTTTTGTTTAACAATTTGAAATCTTGGAAAATCATTCCAATATTTCGTCTCAAATACGGAATATGCTTACGTTGCAATTTAGACAACGAATAGTTATCAATATAAATATCTCCTTGAGAAGGTTTTTCTGAACTAAAAATTAGGTTTAACAGTGTCGATTTTCCAGACCCAGATGGTCCAACAATGTAAATAAACTCTCCCTTATTAATGTATAAATCTATGTTATCAAGTGCAACTTGACCATTTCCATACACTTTTTTAAGTTTTTTAATTGTAATCATCTAGTTTAAATTATTTAACATCTCAGATCGATCGGACCAAAATTTTATATCATTAAAAACAATTACTATCATAAAAGTAATCAACATTATAGCAAATAAATTATTTAGAACTAACTGAACCTTTCTCGGTACTGGCCGTCTCAATATTAGCTCAATAAACAAAAATAAAATATGTCCACCATCAAGAACAGGTATAGGTAGCAAATTCATAAACCCAAGTGCGATACTGATTAAAGCAACAAACTGAAAAAACATCACTGCCCCTTCTTTGGTTTGATGAGATGTCACTTGAATCATACCTACAGGACCAGATAACTCTTTAAACGAGGCCTGTCCTGAAATAAGCATTTCTATGCTTTGTACCATTAACCCTACTGTTGCCAAGGTTGTTTTGATTGCATACGAATAAGATACAAGAGGATTAAACTTTTTTTGAAGTTGATCTAATTCAATTCCCATCAAAAATATATTGTGCGTGTCATCAAATTCCGGAGTAACCTTAATTGTTTTAAGCTGAGCTGTCTTTGACATTTCATTGAGACGGCTTACTGTGACATCAATAGGTTTTTGAGCATCATAACTATGAATAAACGAAACAATTTGCTTGGCAGGATTTGAGATTTTGATATCGTTAATTGCTACGATTTTGTCTCCCACTTTAAGGCCACTGTAATAGGCAGGAGATTGATCCTTAACTGTTTTGATTACAGTGGTTGACGTTGCTACCCCTGCAAAGAAAAAAACTAGGTAAAAAACAACAAATCCAAACAAGATATTAATGAACGATCCTGCAGCTAGTGTAGAAAATCTCGCAAGCCATGGTTTATTTTGAAATTTATCTTTCTCAGCGACTTGCTTGTCTTCAAAATCAAGACCAGCAAGTTTGACATACCC
>JAYOLY010000080.1:302-1226 GCA_038120575.1 Rickettsiales bacterium | reverse complement strand
CTTTAACTTTCTTTCCAAACACTTTTGGTCCCATTCCAACTGCAAATTCTTGGACAGGAACGCCAGACCATTTTGCAACAAGCAAATGGCCCATTTCATGGATCAAAATTAAAAATCCTAAGGTTAATATGCCAATGATGAGATCCATAAGACTACTATACATAATTTTGATAACAATCGTGAAGATTAAATTTGTCCAAGCAAGGGTTTAAAACATATTTTATTCAATCCTTGACCTTTTGGGCCATCTATCACTACTTTATCCAATACATCTCCTGCCATATCCCCATTTATAACTTCTCTCAACTCTTTACTTAGACCATTTCCACTTTTCACAACAGTTAAACTTCATCAAAAACTCCTCTTAATAAATATAAAAAAAATAAAAAATCGCCAATAAAAACCACTTGCACTTATCGTCAACTGAAAAACAAAATGTTTTACTGTATTTTTAAAACAAGAGTTGTTACTATATATCTGATGGAAACTATTAAATTCAAACGAATTTTATTAAAGCTAAGTGGAGAAGCTTTCAAAGGAAGTAGAGAATATGGGATTGATCCAGAATTCATTTCTTTTGTAGCTAATGAAATTAAAAGTATTCACGATTTAAATGTTCAAATTGGTATCGTTATTGGTGGTGGAAACATATTCAGGGGGTTGTCGGCTTCTGCAAATGGCATGGACAGAATTACAGCCGATTATACAGGAATGCTAGCAACAATTATGAATGCTCTAGCACTTAAAGATAGTCTCACTAGATTAGGCATTGATTGCCGGGTTCAATCTGCCATTGAAATTCAACAAGTTGCTGAGCCTTTCATATTAAGCAAATCCATTAATCATTTTGAAAAAAAAAGAATCGTAATTTTTGCTGGGGGCACTGGAAATCCGTATTTTACAACAGACACAACAGCTGCATTG
>JAYOLY010000080.1:0-292 GCA_038120575.1 Rickettsiales bacterium | reverse complement strand
AAATTAAAGCCGATGCCATCTTTAAGGCAACCAAGGTTGATGGCGTCTTTGATTCAGACCCTGAAACAAACAAATCTGCTGTCAAATTTGATGAAATCAGCTACATTGATGTTCTTAACAAAAAATTAAAGGTGATGGACTCTACTGCCCTATCTCTAAGTATGGATAACGACATTCCGATTGTTGTTTTTAATCTAACAAAGAAAGATAGCATTTTAAAAGCCTTAACAGGTCAGTCTGTTGGCACAATTATAGGAGGTTAGTTATGGAAAATCTTGAGCAACGCATGCAA
>JAYOLY010000079.1:0-7043 GCA_038120575.1 Rickettsiales bacterium | reverse complement strand
ACAAGAAAAGGATTCTTGAGAAAAATTAAGGGTTGATTTAATCAGTTCTCCGTCACAAAACTGATAAATAGTGTAGGATTCATCAAACTCTACTTTTCCGCAAACAAATACACTATCAGGATAATGTTGATGCTTGAATAGATCATTTTCAAAAAATACTTTCTGGTTTTTATCTTTAAGTGGTAGTGCATGATCTTTATCATCATAATCAATTTTTTTTGCCGACCAACCATACATATCTATCGAATAAAATGATAGTTTTGGAGAAATATATCTTAAATAGCCTACAATGTTATTTTGTTTTAATAACCTAAACAAAAATTCTTTCACGAATCAGCTTGTATATTGATATGTTTCTAAAACTGATAAATCAATAAAATCGAGACATTTTTCATGACTTGCTTCCAAAACAACTTGGGCAATGACACCTGCTTCATAAGCTTCAATCCAACGTGTGATACAGACACACCATTTGTCTCCTGCTTTTAAACCAGGAAATTGATAATCTGGACGAGGTGTAGATAAATCGTTACCAGCTTTTTTGGAAAACTGTAAAAACTCATTTGTTACAACAGTACAAATAATGTGATTACCAAAATCGTTATGCCCTGTTTGACAAAACCCATTTCTGTAAAATCCTGTTATAGGATCGTTGCAACATGGTTTTAAAGGGGTTCCTAATACATTTTTATGGTTTGTTATCATTTTTTTAATAGTACTACATTTTTGGTGCGCTCGGGATGATTCGAACACCCGGCCTTCTGATCCGTAGTCAGACGCTCTATCCAGCTGAGCTACGAGCGCAACAAAAAAAAATTCTAGCATTTTTTTACGTTGCAATCTAGCACTATTGAAAAATTAATTTAAAGCATATTTTTTAGAAAAAATATTGATCAACTTTTTAGAACTTGTTACTATGTTTCTCTTGTTGCGCGTGTGGTGAAATTGGTAGACACGCTAGACTTAGGATCTAGTGCCGCGAGGCATGGGGGTTCAAGTCCCTCCACGCGCACCACTTTTATCACACTTTCACACTATGACTTTTTAATATCTTCTAAAGCTTCTTTTAAGTGATCGAACTTAAATCTGTAGCCCTGATCGACTAATTTTTTGGGTATCATCCGCTGGCTGGGAGCCACAAGCTCGTCAATGATATGACCCGCTACAATTCGTAAAAACCAAGTAGGTATATTTGGCCACAACACAGGTCTTTTCCAGACGATTCCTACCTTTTTAGTGAAATTAAGCTGTGTTTCTGGATTAGGCGATCCTAAATTGTAGACACCGCCAGACTGAGGTTGGTCTATTACAAAGTTTATAGCCTGAACAACATCAGCAATATGGATCCATGGCCAATATTGTTTTCCACTTGCCAGCGGGCCTCCTAAACCCAATGTGATGGGTAACAGAATTTTTTGAAATGCAGGAGCATCTTTGGCAATCACTAAACCTAATCGCATAATAATCATTCGGTCAACGATGTCTCGGATCGGATCAATCGCACCTTCCCATGCTTGGGTTACATCAGATAAAAACAACGATCCAGCTGACGATTCTTCAGTTAAGATACGATCATTTTGAGATCCATAATAGCTTGAGCCCGATATTTGAATCCAAATTTTATCTTTATTTTCACAACATCCTAACAACTTAACCAATGCGGCTGTGGCCTCTAGTCGAGATTGTAAAACCAACTGTTTTGCCTTTTTACCCAACCGACCGTTTGCAACCGATGCACCTGCAAGATTTATGACGACATCTACATCATTTAACACCGCTACTAAATCGGTATTTACTGTTTTAGATTGAATGATTTGCTTGGGATTCCACTGCACTGTGGATATGGGATGACGAGATGTTTTTTGTGACGTACTAAATGTAGATAGTGTCCAATGATTAGTTAATCCAAACGCAATTAAATGCTGCCCAATTAAGCCAGACGCTCCAACGATTAACACTTTTTTCATTGAGCTTTAGTATACCTTGTTTTCAATGACTTCACAAAAGCTTTCATTGCCTGTTATCGTTATCTCAATGCAATCTACAACTCATCTTTCAAACCATCTAACGCTTACACCTGAATTTGAACAGGCTCTTGAACAACTGATTAACTCGACTCATCATATCTATTTAACTGGCAAGGCTGGAACAGGAAAATCGACGTTGTTGTCTTATTTTCGATCCCAAACTAAAAAAAAACTTGCTGTGTTGGCACCCACAGGAGTGGCAGCTATCAATATCAAAGGCGAAACCATTCATTCTTTTTTTCGATTTAAATCTAATATCACAGTAGACGATGCTTACAAACAAGCACTAAATTCTCATCAAGCCACGTTATTTGAACAGCTTGATGCTATTGTAATTGACGAAATCTCTATGGTCCGTGCAGACCTGATTGATTGTATGGATATTTTTTTAAAAACGATTCTTAATAATCATCAAGACTTTGGAGGCATTCAAATGATTTGGGTGGGTGATTTGCATCAACTTCCTCCGATTGTGTCTCGAGAAGAATATCCATTTTTCAAAAAAGTCTATCCATCTCCTTATTTTTTTTCGTCTCGAGTGGTCCGACAACCTCATTTTAATTTAGAAAAAATTGAACTTTCAACAATTTATCGTCAACAACAATCGTCGTTTATTGACCTACTCAATGCTATTCGATTCGGAACCATTACCCAAGATCAATTAGAGTCGTTCAATCAACTGACGCATCGACCTGTTCCGACCGATTTTGACCCTATTTACCTCACTACAACCAACTCAGCTGCTCAGCATATTAACCAGTCTCGCCTAGATTGCATTGATGACGATCCTTTTTACTACACTGCTACTTATTCAAAACAATTTGATAAAAAACTTGCTCCAACCGAAGAAGAGCTTGTCTTAAAAGTGGGTGCTCAAGTGATGTTTGTCAACAATCACTCTGCTGGCATTTGGGTGAATGGCACAATAGGAAAAGTTGTATTTATAAACCATGATCAAGATGAAATAATTGTTCGACTTTCTAGTGGCATTGATGTTCCTGTTTCTCCACATAAATGGCAAATGTATAAATACTGCTACGACGAAGAGCAGCAACATCTTACTCAAAAAAGTGCAGGAAGTTTTACCCAATTCCCACTAAAATTGGCTTGGGCCATTACCATTCATAAAAGTCAGGGAAAAACATTTGATAGTGTTGTGATTGATTTTGGATCGTCTACATTTGCAGCAGGTCAAGTTTATGTTGCATTAAGTCGTTGTAGAGACTTAAATAATATCATTTTAACCCGTCCATTAAGACGTCGTGATATCATCTTAGATCGTACCATTCAGGAATGGGAAACCCAATATTTTTTATGATTCTAAGATGGATAAAATCACCTTGAAATGCTAGTATATAACTAATAATTTGTTAGAAGGATGTGTTGCTTTATGGCAAAACAAGAAAAAAAACCTGGCGAATCATTCGATTCAATGATGAGAAAGTTCAAGAAAAAAGTAAAATTTGAAGGGACATTACAATCTCTTAAAGATAGAGAGTATTTTGAAAAACCATCAGATGCTCGTAAGAAAAAACGTAAAGCGGCTGAACGACGCACTCGTATTCAACAACAAGCTGATCAACTTTAAACTTTAATTAATGTTCAAAAATATCCCCTTTGTAAAAAAGTTTGGATATTTAACGATACTTGATCGTTACGTCGCTAAAGAAATCATCAACCCTTTTATTCTAGCGGTTGGTGGTTTCACGATTATTGGTTTGGTTGATATTTTATTTGTTCTTGTTGATATTTTTGTTCGATCTAAAATTTCTATACTAGTTCTCTTTCGTCTTTTAGCCTATAAATTGCCAGCAGTAGTTGTTTTGTTTTTTCCAATGGCAGTTATTTTTGCTGTGATGCTTTTATTTGTTCGAATGGCTAAAGATAGTGAACTTAGTGTCTTAACCACATCAGGTGTTAATGCGTTTAGAATTATTTTGCCGGCTATTATTATTACAGTTGCAATTAGTTTTTTATCTTTTTTTATTAACGAAAAATTAGTTCCTTTAGCCAACATAGCTTCTGATAATTTAATTAAACATGAACTAAAAAAATCGCCTTTACCTAATATAAAAAAAAATACAGTGTTTAAAAATCAAAATCGGTTTTTTTATATCAAAAATATTGATACCAAAACTAATACCATGGAATGGGTGACAGTTTTTGAACAACAACGACGTTTTCCTCGAATTTTAACCGCTCAATCGGCATCTTTTAACGATTATAAATGGGTTTTACAACATGGAATGATCCAAGAATTTAATGATGATGGAAGCATTAATTTTGTTAATCAATTTGATGAAATGACAATTAATGTCGATGAAAATATTCGAACATTTTATCAAAACAATAAAAAACCAAAAGAAATGGATTCAAAAGAATTAAGAGACAAAATTGCAGATCTTGAACAAGGTGGACTTAATACACGTGAACTTAAAGTAGAATATCAACTTAAACTCGCTACGCCTGCTATGTGTGCTGTTTTTGGATTAGTTGGACTTGCCTTTTGTTTAAGCTTTGTTAAAACTGGCAAAGATTGGTGGGGTGTCATTTTAGCTATTTGTTGTGCAGTCTTAACAGTTGGATTCTACTTCTTTTTATTAGCCTTATTTAGGGCGTTTGCAAAAGAAGGCAGTTTTCCAATAGTTTTAGGGGCATGGACCCCCAATTTAATCTATGGCTTTATTGCATCATCAATGATTTATTATCAATGCAAGTACAGATAAAACCCCATACATTAAATCTAGATCATATTATTTCCCTAGTGAGACAGCAACACTATATGGAGGCTCTTGATCGATACAATCAATGTCTTATAAAACAACCTAATCTATTACCACAAATCCTTACGTCTTTATACAAAGAATTGCTTTATAGTCTAGATAATATTCATATTAAACTATTAATTTCTGAGCTTTATTTTTCTCAAGATTTTTATAAAGATTGCTTTATAGAATTATCAGAAATTTATGATATTGATAAATCATTTTCTCAAACATTTTTTTTACTAAATAAACTCTATAAAAAAACAAATAATAAAGACTATATTGTACCTATTTTTCATGATGCAATCGAACATGATATTTTTGATTCCATCATTATTGATGTGTTACCTAAAATTTATTTTGATGACAACAATATTGATGCCAGTATTGTATTATTTAACAAATTACTTACTCACCAACCCGATAATGAACACTACTACAAAACATTGGCAGAACTGTATAAACTGAACGGTGATTATAAAAAAACTGTTTCTATTTATAAATCATTGGTCGAGACATCTCCACATTTCTTACTAGAAGCCTCTATTACGCTAGAAGAGCTGCTTAAACTGCATTCTTCTGACTCTTCTATTCGCGAACAATTAATTGATTTTTATATGAAATTGAACAACCCAAACAATGCATTAATTCATTTAGAAGAACTTTGCAAACAACGTGTATCATTCAGACAAGAAGCTGGTTCTTCTTATAAAAAACTACTAGATCATTTTCCTGCGGAACAACATATTACAGCGTCTTACATTACCCATTTAATTTCCATTGAACAGTTTACTGATGCCATCCATCAACTTGAAACATTCTATCAAAACTATACACTTCATGATTCTTTTATTCAAACTACACTCCTGGCAATTTTAACTCAAAACCCTAAACACCAACTTACAATTCTTCATTTTATTGATTACAGTTTACGTCATAACGATTTTTTAGCGATAAAAAAGTGGGTCGATTGCTGTTTTGAATTAACTGATATTCCTTTCAATGACTTAATTGAAAAACTTAC
This sequence comes from Rickettsiales bacterium, assembly GCA_038120575.1. Lineage (GTDB taxonomy): Bacteria > Margulisbacteria > Marinamargulisbacteria. The sequence goes on along the minus strand of JAYOLY010000079.1, from coordinate 1,227 downwards.
TCAAGCATTAAAACACCCATCTACCGAAACAGACTATTTTGAATATCAATGTGCCAAATTGTATTATCTTCAACATAACTACCAAAAGGCTCTAGAGTATTGCTTATCATCTCGCCATTTCTCGCTGGAAAAAGAAACCTTAAAATTGACAATTTTAATTGATAAAAAAGATTTTCAATTAGCACAAAAAAGTTGTCTTGCTTTGCTTGATAAATACCCTTTTGAAAAAGAATATTATGATTTACTTCAAAAATCTCAAGTTAATTTCACCAAAATAGCGCTAGAATCTGAACAAGATTTAAAAAAACAAGTGGTTCTTCATATGCAACAAGCTGATTATTTAAATACTATTGAATCTGCTCAACAATTTGATTCAACCCATGATGATTATATCTATTCTCAATTAATTATTTCTCGTTGTTTTTTTGAACAAGGTCGTATTGATCAAGCTCAAAATCAAATTTCTCGTATTACCATTCCACATCAAAGTAATCACGTGTTGTTTTGTGAAATATTGTTTTTTAAAGCGATGTTTTCAGTATTTTTAAATGACTTTAATCAAGCCGTTAACTATTTTGAAGATATTTTGCACTACAACATTAATCAACGTAAAGTAACGTCTATTTTAAAACAATTAAAACAACTTCCTTTAACAACAACTCAAGGAGAAACTGTTACTTGCCTCATCACGCCATTTCAACAAGATTTATTTATTTCTGGCATCCAAAACTCTGAAGAACTATTTACAAAACAAACTGAAGCGATTGGCTTTTGTGTTTCGGAAAATAATACTGGAGTTCGCTATTTGTTTAAGCAAAACTATATCTCTGCATTAACTGTTTTTCAAAATGCCATTCAACTTGATAATCAAAAAGCTTTAGTTCATTCCAATATGAGTGTCTGCTTTCTTGTTGAAGGGTTTTATGACAAAGCACTTGAGTCTATTAATAAGGCCATTTCTTTAAACAAAGATAATGATATCTATCACCTCAACAAAGGCCTGATTTTATATAAACAAAATCAAATTGAGTCAGCTCTAGAATGCTTTCAAATGGCATTAAAACTTAACTCTCAAAACTATCATGCAATCTATAACCTTGCGATGTTATATTACAAAATGAATCGACTGTATTTATGTTTTAAATATCTTGAAAAATTAGATAAACTTGGGTTGTTTTACATGTTTTTACAACGTCAGTTTTATTTTTTAAATCAATTTTCTAAAAG
>JAYOLY010000078.1:5438-7115 GCA_038120575.1 Rickettsiales bacterium | reverse complement strand
GACGAAATGCTTGAATTATTAAAAAAAATGTTAAAAGCAAAAGAAATATCTAAAACACTATCTAAAATTTCTGTACTGCTTAGTTGCTCATTTTCATTGCCATGTAGCTTTTTTTCGTAAAGTTTTATATTTTCTAACTGGTTTATATGTTTGCCTAGAACGCTACGTAGTACAGATGAATATTGCTTAACTCTGTCGTGACGATTGAGTATGAAGTGAAAGGATTCTTCTTGGCTAAAATCTTCCCATACTAGTGGATTATTAATGACGGATTTATATCCTGATCTAATATCAAAAAAAGCAGATTTATTGTCTAAAAATGGATCTGGCAATTGTTTGAAATTGACTGCTTTTTCTTGAACATTTTTTATGATCTCTGTGTGTTCTTCCCACATATTCTTTCCAAGAGCTCGAAGCGTAGAATGAAAATTTGAATCAAATAGTTGAAATAGGGACGATTCTTTAAAATTTTTGTAAATTGAACTGCCCTTTTTAAATGGAAGAATAGAGCTAAACCCAAAATATGGGTTGATATCATGTGGATTTTGACCTTCAACACCAATGTCGATGTTTTCATGATCGTTTTTTATAGTTTTTTTCTTTTTGTTGTCTTCAATTAAAGCTCCAGCTATTCCATGATGAAGCAGATTGTTAAAATTTTTATAATCTGCGCGGTTGATCGCTTCAAAGTTTGAATAAGATTGAGTTTGATCAATTTTTGCTAAATGACTGCCGTGAAGGTGTAGATATTGCTGACTCATTTTGACCATATCAAGTAGTGCTTTTGTTACGGCTAGATTTTTATTATGATTTCCTGATTGAGTTTTGTGTTCTTGTTGTTCTTTTGGTGTATCGCTTAGTTTTGTTGCTAGAACGTCTCCAAATATTTTTTTGATATCAAGTGTTTTGTTTGGGGCAGGATTAACCCTAAATGGAATGAAGGTAGGCTTTTTTACTTTTACTTTGTATTCCCATTCAAATTTATCTTGCATTGGTTTTGTTCCTGGTTAGTGAATTAAATGTTTTTCCATAATTGTTTTTCGTTAGCGAGTCCAGCTTTTGCTAGTCCTAACATAGATTGATAGGATGAATTAAGTGCTTCGATATAGAGTTGAAGAGCAATTTGACCTCCAGTTGTATTAATATCTAATTCTTGACCTGTAACTGTTCTTACAAGACCATCTTCAATCATTCCTGCTTGAATTGCACTCATTTCATCAAAATAAGTTTTGTTCGCGATATATTCGCCTAAAACATAATCGTTGATTACATCAACTTTTTTTTCATTAACTAAATTGACTACAACTCTTGAAAAAAAACTTTCTGCCATTGTATTTCCTTTTTATTTAACCAATGATTTTTACATTATTAGATAATGAAAAATCATTGGTTTAATGTTGATATTAGCCAGCTGCTTTTTTAACATCATTTGCTGCTGCTTGAACAGATGATGATACCTTTTTAGGTATACCAGCTCTGACCATATATTCGGTTTCTGCTTCAGTCATTTTTAACTGCGCAGCAACCATGGTTCCGAGAGTAGCACCAGAATTATCTATGTTGTCTAACTCGTCTCGTATAGACTCAAGTTTTGCAACATAAACTTCTCCAGCTTCTTGACCCAGCTGAATCCGTTGACTTGCTTCATCCATGTGCAATGTGGTTGTTGGATTATAT
>JAYOLY010000078.1:3382-5428 GCA_038120575.1 Rickettsiales bacterium | reverse complement strand
CTTTTGATGTACTTGGAGCATCTCGTGTGCCAGCATCGCCAGCATCTTCAAAATACTGTAGATTATCTGATAATTGGCCGCTTGGTAAGTTTCCACTCATAATTTTTCACCTCCTTTATAGTTTATTTGCTTAATACAACGAGGATTTTGTTTTCTTGTTTGTATCGAAATTTTCTGGTTTGTTTTTTTGGCATGATATACTTTGATAGTTATGAAAGATAAGCAGTTGTTTTTGATAAAAGAATTGGAAATGAATTTAATTGCAGGGGTTGAATTAACGTCAGATGACATTGATTTTTTGTTTTCAAGTTTATCAGAATCGTTTGGAGAAGATGTTCAACTTGCCGCTTTATTACTTCTGGTTGAATCAGATGATTCTGTTTTGGATTTAGTTATTCAAAACTATTCTAGTTTTTCAACTTCTGTTAAGCATTTAACGCTTTCATATTTGACTACAACAGATTATGTTAATTGTTTTCTGTTTTTGTTTGAATTGATTGAGCAGAGCCCTTCTGATGAAGAGGTCAATATTGCTGTGGTAAGTTTGGCTTATACAGATTATTATATTTTCCCTTTTATTTTAGTTGGATTAGGGTCGGATAACGATGGGTATGTGACTCAGCTTAAACGGTTGTTGTTGCTTATGGGGATTGATAAATTAAAGCCCTATTTATCTGTTTTGCCTTACATTCCTCATGAGGCTATTTTTCGAGATTTGTTTGGAGAAGATGTTATTGATTCTATAAAACATTAGCTGTTTAATTATAAAAAATTTTCTTGTTTAAATATATTTAAATTTATAGGTACATTAATATGTGTTTTTTATGCGTTTAAATAATAAGTAAATTGGATATATATTAATATGGGTACATACGCGCGCGAACTAAATAAAAACGTTGATTTAAAATCTGATCAGTTAAATTTGACAGATTTGAATGTGCTGTCTAATTTGGCTTATGGTTTCCAAGATGATTTAAATAATACTCAAAAAGAGGATTTGAATGTTGTTAATGTTCAGCGAGAATTAGGTGGTTTTTCTGCTGATTTAAAGTTGAAATTGTTTGCATTTTTAAATTATTATTGTGGTAATTCCATTTCAGTTAAAGATATTGTTTCTGAAAATAAAAAAACATTTGAGATTCTTAAAACATATTTGGATGGAGATTTGGTGAATGCATCTAAATCTGAAACAGATATTGTTGTTTCTTTTTTGACATATGTAAGCCATCGTCCTGAAAATACCTTGTTGAAGTTGAATTCTAAGGATATTGATCAGCTTTCTACAGCTATCGAGTCGTTGACTGACGTGGTTGATAATGAAATTGCTTCAGATGATGTATTAAGGAGAAATTCTAAATCTGAATTGGAAATTTCTACTCGTGAGCAATTTTATCGCAATCAGGCTTATTTGTTTGATTATGATAATAAGACTGTTTCTCAGGTTGTTGCTAATTTGTATTCAGAAGGTGTTCTAAATGATTTAATGTCAGAGACAGAAGTTGTTGTAGCTGTTTTGGACTATATTCAAGAGACTATTACGTATGAGGAAGATGTGTCTGGCACAGATAAGTGGCAATCTTTGGATGAAACTTTATTAAAAAAAACAGGGGATTGTGAAGATTTAGTCATTGCACAATTGGTCTTGTTGAGCAATGTGTTTAAATCGAAATTTGGATACTCAAAACAAGATGTTGCAAAGGCATTTTCTTTGTCGGCTGGATATATTCAATTGCCTTTTGATATACAGGAAGGTCATGCAATTTTGAAAGTTCAACTAAAATCTGAGCCTAAACCATTGTTTATTGATGCGACCTATTCAGGTGGCTTTGTAGATCCAGCAGTTATTGAATTTGAAACTGTTTTTGAAATGAATAACTCAACGTTTAATAAGTTTCAGTTTGTTCAAGATCACTATTCTACGGCTTTGGATTGGTCTAGAAACCCTGTAAATGGGTATTGCAGCTCATATTTTTATTCAAATATGAGTAGTCGAAGTTTTCATAATAATCATAAAAATTTTTATACTAATGTTAGAACTAGTATGCG
>JAYOLY010000078.1:0-3343 GCA_038120575.1 Rickettsiales bacterium | reverse complement strand
AGAGTAAGATTTGAAACCAATGGAAATTCATACTTTTATACTAATGTTAGAACTAGTATGCGTGGGGGAAAAATTACTCCAAAAACTGGAGATGATGTTCCTTATTCTTTGACGGATTACTATGCTAAAAGATCGAGTTTGATTGCAGGTGATGGTGGGTTTGGAATGCCAAAAGCGATGCCCATGGAATTTAAAAATAAAATTCTTAGAGGGGTTCCTGGTGCAACATTGAATTCTTTAGCTGACGCATATAATCATAAAAGTTTTATTTCACGAATTAATAATATTATTCGAAATATATCAGAAGTTATTGGCCAAGGGTCTGAAATTCCGGCGTTATATGAAGGGTCGTTATATCGAAAAATTGATTTTGATCCTTTAAAAGATGTTAAGGATCAAAAAGAATTTGCAATTAAAGATGGTATAGAGTTTCAGGATTTATACCAAAAAAAAGTTGGAGAACTTACAGATGAAATAGGTGCTGAAAATGTAGATGAGGCTCAAAAACATATTCAATTTTTATCCAAATTGCAATTAGCCATAGATGAGCGTAAAACTGAGGTTAATGAATTGGAACAAGAAAATTTATTATTATTTAATGCATCATATAGTGCGTACACCACGCAACGAGATGATTTTATAGAAACATTGAAGGGGTTTAAAGAACAGGATATTTATGATGTGTTTTATTATGATGTAGCAGAAGGAGAAGAGAATTATCAAACTATTGAGTTGATTAAATGGAATGAACAAGAACAAGTATTAGATACTGTTAGTATAAAAGATTATGTAGGAAAACCTAGGGAGTTTTTAGAGAAAGTAATTGAAGCATTACAAGATGGCTATTATTTTAAAAATTCATCTAAATTTATAGAAAAAAATAAGGCTAGATATAAAAAATTAAGTGATACTAGTCAGACTTATAATGCTGATACCAATCAGTTTTTTATTGAACAATTCATGGAATTAATTTCAGCTACTGACTTAGTGCAACGATCAGTGAATAAGTCTTTTCATAGTCAGGGGTTGCTTGGTAATGGTGTAATTACGTTAAATAGTATTGTAACTGAGGTAGGTGTTAGCACAGATACAGCTTTAAAAATTTGGAAGTATTTAATTAAAGAAGGATATATTACAGAATCTGTTGGAGGGTTTGTAGTAGATGAAAATAATAATGGAATTCCAGATGAAGAAGATAGTAGAGGGAATTCGAAACGTGTTGCACATTTTGTTATTGATACAGACTATAAAAAAAATGATGATGAATCCATTGGTTATAAAAGCAAGAAATTCGAAAATGGAATACGTTTGTTTTGGGCTCAATTTACAAAGAGCGATGATTATTCTGGTGATGCTGAAGATATGGATGAACTTTTAGGTATAAATTGGAATGACTTAAAAGAAGAAATAGATTTATCTGGAGATAAATTAAAAGCATTAAAAGATTTGTTTTTTAAACCTAATTTTGACAATGATACTGGATTTTCAGTGCATGGGTTTGATGCGTTGAAAGATAGTAAATTTACTGTTGATGATAATCAACAAAAAAATTCTTGGTATGGTTTGGGACTTGAGTCTCAATTGCAGGTTTTATCCAAGGAAATTAAGACTGATGATTCAGATCTTGAAACTAAAACAAATTTGCAAGAAGCTCCTACTTGGATCGCTAAAACATCTAGTGGTTTTATCAATATCGATAATTTACGTTTGAAATCTGTATTACTATCAAATAAACAATTTAAAGAGAAACAATTTGAATTGAATAAACAGATTAAAGATCTTCAACAAAAAAGTTTAACTCTAGACGATGACGCAGCTAAATTAGAGAATTTAACTAAAATTAAAAATTTATGGAATGAATATAAAAATTTGGAATCTAAAATCCAACCTATTTATCGTCTTATTGACCAAAGTATATTAGTTGACGCTGAATATTCTAAAGATGGTAAAAAAGAAATTATTGGTTGGACATCAAAAACAATTGGCTTTCAGGGTGACCCAGGCATTGAATATGAAACACCCTATACATTTTTTGATATTCATGTAGATAAAGTTGATCAACTAGAAGTTTTTTCTGATTTAAAAACAGAGGTTGAAGCATCAACTATTATGCAAGGGGTAGCTGTAAGAGAAGATGCTTTTTATAGATATTCTGGTTCAATTTCTAAATATTTCAATTATTTATTGTTGTTATTTCACATGGTGAATCATTTTGAAGAGCTATCTGTTCAAGTGAGTCGAGAAGTTCATGATTCATATTTAGATGAAAATGAAAAAGATTCAATGAAACGAATAAGAGATCGTGGGGATAAAACATTTAATAATTTTAATAGAGTTCTTTCAAAAACTCAGTCCATGGTCAGTTCAGGTGTCTCTGAATTAAGTAATGAAATTTTTGAGTTTGTAAAATCAACTAATACAGCTATGAAAGCTCAAAAAGAGTTATATATCGAAAATTGGAATAGAACAGTTGTATCTGATGATGAAGCGGGGGGATTAATAGCATCTTTTTTATTTGGGGGTATTACAGAATTTGTTGATCAGTTAACAGGCGCGTTTTCATTAGTGAGATCTCAAATGAAAGTAAAAGTAAATTCTTTTTTCTTCAAAATTTCAACCTTAAACTCTATTGCTTCTACAACATTCTCTCGACTCATTTTATCTGGTTATGACGAAAATAATTATAGATATTATACAAGACATTATTATAATGACACACCTGAAGGCAATCAAAGTCCTCATCACGATGATATTAAACATGGTCTTTTTTCAAAGAGTACTAGTAGGTCTTCTGTTGGATCTAAGGGCATAAGTTTGATTAGTGATGAGTTAGATGTAGCTACAAGTGACAATTATTTATCTAGATATTTTGGTAGAACATATAACTCTGATGGTTCAAGATTTTCTTCAGTTTCAGCAGAAGAAACCATGATTAAACAGGTTTTTGTCAATAATGACATTCCTGGCTTAGGTTCAAAACACATTTTACAAAATATGCTAAATTCTTTTTTTAAGTATGTAGATACAGATCGGGCAAAACCTCTTTACGGTATATTTGGAGGTGAAGGTAGCAAGTTTTTACATATGACTCCTAAACAAAAAGCGACTGATCAAGCGACTGATCAAATGATTCAAGGTCAAATTGTAGATCTTTATGAAAGATACATGAAGGAATTGTCTAACACGAGTACATTGACCTACAGTGAAAAAGATATGAAAAATTTTGCGCAGTTTACCATTGATGAAAAAGCGCCTATTTCCGCTAATAAAAAGGATGCTACTAGTGATAACTTTCAGCCATTATTTCACTCTGAATATAATCGAGATCCTTTTGCAGCAATAG
>JAYOLY010000077.1:5851-7152 GCA_038120575.1 Rickettsiales bacterium | reverse complement strand
CTAATGAAGAATCAACAGATAAACCGTCTTTAGATTTAAGCACTAGTTCGCTAGCTCAGGCGATTTCCAAAGATTCCTCTCTTCTAAATAACGAAGGAAATCCTTCAGAAAAATCATCATCTGAAGAAGAAAATACAGTGTCTGAAACCGTTGCAGAAGAATCTAGCGCTGATACTGAATCCTCATCAGACAATTCAGAAGAAAGCCCTGAGGATGAAAACCCATCCGAAACAGTTGAAAAAACTGAAAAAGAGGAAAAATAAAAGCATCAACAAAAAGGAAAAAAAGTGAAAGTTCAAGAGATTGCAAAAGAATTAAATATTGAAAATAGAGATTTAATCACATTTCTTTTCCAAAATGGTGTAAGGGTCAAATCGCCTAGTCACAAACTCGATCCAGGAACAAGCACCAGAATGATACGCTTGTACAAAGAAAAAAAGAGACGAGAAGAACAAGAAGACAAACCTCTTCCTGAAAAAACCATTACTATTCCAACTGGTCGAATCAAAATTAATAGTCTTCCAGATTTATTTGGATATAGTTTAGCTGAAATTATGAAAGTATTTCTTTTAAAAGGGTTTCTAGTGAATATCAACTCTGAAATAGATAACGATACAATTATTGATATTGCAAAAGAATTCAATATCATAGCCCAATCTGAAGACACAAGTGTTGATGAAGAAATTGGATTAAAAACAAAAATTCTTGAAATTGACGAAGAATCAAAAGACTCAACCGACCTTGATACACGTCCTCCCATTATTGCCATTATGGGTCATGTAGATCATGGAAAAACATCTTTATTAGACAAAATTAGAGAATCAAAAATTATCAATTCGGAAGCAGGTGGAATAACGCAACACATTGGAGCTTACCAAGTTCTTCATAACGATAAAAAACTTACCTTTTTAGACACCCCTGGTCATGAAGCATTCACGTCATTACGTGCAAGGGGAGCACAAATTACAGACATTGCCATCCTAGTTGTATCAGCAACTGAAGGAATAAAGCCTCAAACTGTAGAAGCGATTAATCATGCACAAGCAGCCGATATACAAATTATTGTTGCGATTAATAAAATTGATTTGCCAGATTCAAATCCAGACAAAGTTAAAGAAGAATTAACCAAACACAATCTTGTTGCAGAAGATTGGGGTGGATCGACAGTTATGCTTCCCATTTCTGCGAAAACAGGTGAAGGCATTCCTGAATTAATTGAAATGCTTCTGCTTGTTGCAGAAATTCAAGATTTAAAAGCAAGTAAATCTGCAAAAACAAATGCAGTAGTTATTGAATCTAAA
>JAYOLY010000077.1:0-5828 GCA_038120575.1 Rickettsiales bacterium | reverse complement strand
GCTTTAGCAAGCGTAATTGTTAAAAGTGGAACACTCAACATTGGAGACTTTATTTGTGTTGATGGGTTTTATGGAAAACTTCGAGCCATTATTGATGATAAAAACGAACGAATAAAACAACTAGAACCAGGAGATCCCGGTGAAATACTAGGACTCCCTCAAGTTCCAAGTCCTGGTTCTATTTTAACAACATTTAAAACTGAAAAAGAATGTAAACACTATGTTGAAATTGAATTTGAAAAAAATAAAAACACTAAAGATTCATCTCAAAAAATGTCTATTTCTCTTGAAGCGTTATCAACTCAAGCAGAAGAAGGTGAATTAAGACAACTCAATTTAATTATCAAAGCTGATGTTCAAGGATCGTTAGAAGCAATTAAAAGTTCTATCGAAAAAATTGAAAGCCAAGACATTCCGATTAAAATTATTCATTCATCAACTGGTGCAATTAATGAAAATGATATTTTACTTGCAAAAGCCTCTAACGGAATTGTGTTTGGATTTAACACATCTGTAAACAATGAAGCAAAAAAACAAGCCGATCTAGACGATATAACTATAAAATCGTATAAAATTATTTACGAAATTCTTGAAGATATCACAAAAGTAATTCAAGGGTTATACAAACCAGAGTTTATAGAAACTGAACTAGGTGAAGCTGAAGTTCGTCAATTATTTAAATTTTCAAAAATTGGAATTATTGCAGGAAGTTATGTTTTAAAAGGAAAGATTACTCAAAAATCCGATATTCGTATTATGAGAAACAACGAAATTATAGCTGAAACCAAAATACAATCTTTAAAACGATTTAAAGATGATGTTAAAGAAGTTAAAGAAGGTTTCGAATGTGGAATTGTTATTGATAATAACATTGATATTCAAGAAAAAGATATTTTAGTTGCCTACAAAATTGAAGAGAAAAAAATTAAATAATATTCATGAAACGCATTAAACGTTTAGAGTCTTTACTTAAAACTGAAATATCTTCAATTTTATCCCAAAAAATTAATGATTCAAGAATTGGGTTTATCAGTTTAACTCGAATCAAAATTTCTACAGATGTTAGGCACGCGTGGATATATTATAGTCAAATTGGATCTGGAGAACAAAAAGAAGCTACAAAAAAAGGACTTGCCTCTGCTACAAAATTTATTCATGCTGAACTGTCTAAATCAATTCGCTACATAGCCATTCCTAAAATACATTTTCGTTTTGATGAAAGTATCGAAAAAGGGTCCGACATTATTAATAAAATTAATCAATTAAATAAATCATGAGCTTAAACTATTTAACAGAATTTGAAACTACAATTAAAGAATCTAAACGAATTTTAATTACAGCTCATCGCTTTCCAGATACCGATGCCGCAGGATCTTGTATTGCATTAGCAGAAAAACTAAAAGAACAAGGCAAAGATGTCATTATTTGGCTAGCCGACGGTGTTCATGACAATTTCAATTTTTTGCCATTAACTGAAACCATTGAAAAAAAGTTTCCTTCCAATTTTAAATTTAATCTTTTAATAGTTTTAGATTGTTCAGATTTAAATCGAGTCAAAAAATATGAAGAATTTGATTTACTAAACCATGACTATAAAACAATTAACATAGACCATCATAGTGACAATACATTTTTTGGAGATATTAATATTGTTGAACAAATCTCATCTGTTGGTGAACTATTATTTAAATACTTTAAAGCACTGAATTGGACAATCAATAAACAACTTGCAACATGTCTTTACAGTGCAATCAGTTTTGATACAGGACGATTTGCATATTCAAGTGTCACAGCTCAAACAATGACTAGCGCTGCCGAATTAATTACATGCGGCGCTGAACCTGCACCCATTACGCGTGCATTAGACGAAAATAGAAGTGTAGAAGATCTAGATTTAATTAAAGTCGCCATCGACAATCTTGTCGTCAATAAGGAAAAGAAATATGCATATTCTGTTCTTCCAAAATCAGCTCCTAAAGGAAAAATTAAACTGATTGATTTCATCAGAAAATTGAAAGACTACGAAGTATTTATTATTTTTCAAGAATTAAAACCTTATGTTACAAAGATTAATTTAAGATCAAAAACATATTTTAATGTCGCACAATTTGCTAGCCAATTTGGAGGCGGTGGCCATATTCATGCAGCAGGAATTTTAATTGATAATTCTGTAAATGATATCAAAGAAGATCTTCTTGAAAAACTAGAAAAAGAATTATAAATGACAAATCCATTTCATGGTTTCTTATTAATACATAAATGTGTTGGAGAAAGTTCTTACGACGTTATAAGAGCCATCAAACGATGTATTCCTGAAAAAAAAATTGGTCATGCAGGTACACTCGATCCTTTTGCTGAAGGGCTCCTGATTGTTGCTGTTGGAAAACCATACACAAAACAGATATCAACCTTTCAAAATATGACAAAAACATACACATTTACTATTTCATTAGGTCAAAAAACAGATACTCTCGATTCAACCGGCACTATCATTGAAACAGCAGAGATTCCTACAATAACGAACACAAATATAACCAATGTTTTAAATTTATTTTTAGGAGAGCAAGAACAAATTCCCCCTCAATATTCAGCAAAAAAAATTAACGGTACCCCTGCCTATAAATTAGCTCGACAAGGCAAAGACATTGAACTAAAACCCCAAAAAATTCATATTAGCTCATTAAAACTAAACGATCTATCTCAAACTGATAAAAACTGTTTTATTAACCTAACAGCTACTGTATCAAAAGGCACCTATATCAGAACATTAAGCAGCGACATAGCCGATAAACTTGGAACAGTAGGTCACACAATAACATTAAATAGAACATCAATTGGCGCATTTGATACAACTGAGGCACTTGTATCAAGTGATATTTCCCTAGATACAATTCAAAGCAAAATCAAAACCAATCTATAATTTAGTCTTAAATTAAGTTTATTTATTTATAAAAACCATGCTAATCTATAAAAAAGGGGTGAAAATTGCAAAATAATCTTCAATTTGACATTATTTTAAATGGACTAATGACACGCTACAAAACACGCGTACCCATTGTAAACAACATTATTTCATCAATGATTAAAAGCAATATGATTATATCTGAACAAGATATTATCAATGACCACATTGCATTTAGAACCATGGGCGTTAAACACCTTGGCATTAAATCTCTAGAAAAAATATTTCTACATTATGGATATGAAAAAAAAGATCGCTATATATTTAAAAAGAAAAAATTAACTGCATATTGGTATGCTCCACCTAAACATAGTATTAATCTTCCAAGAGTGTTTATAAGTGAACTAAATGTTAACGACCTCAGTCAAACAGCTCAAAAAATAATTACATCTTACACCAATGACGTCACACAAGACCCTGTTAAAACACTAGATCTTAATAATGGCAAAGACATTGATTCATTTCTTCATACCCCCCTTTGGCGAACACCTACGTGGAAAGACTACCAAACCCTGCAACAAGAAAGTGAATATGCATCGTGGGTGATTTATAACCGCTACTATTTAAATCATTTTACAATCAGTGTTCATGCACTACCTGAACCTTATAATGACCTATCTGCGTTTAATACGTTTTTAGAAACTAATGGAATACTATTAAACGATGCAGGAGGAAAAATTAAAATAAGTGATGATGGATTTTTACATCAAAGTTCTACTATAGCTGAAACAGTCTCTGCTTCATTTAAATCAACTAAACAAGATATTATAAAAAAAATACCTGGAAGCTATGTTGAGTTTGCACAACGACAGCTGATGCCTACCGGAGAACGACGAGATGGGTTTGAAGCTGGAAATGCTGATAAAATTTTTGAAAGTACCTTTTTAAAACAAACAAAAAAAGACAACATAGCCGATTAAACTGTAAATGGTTTATAATGACATTAATTTAAAATAAACTTAAACAAATCATGACAGTCAGAGGCATTAGAGGCGCAATTTCAATTTCAAATAATTCAGTTGATGATATTATTAACGGAACAAAAGAACTTTTATCTGAAATGCTTCTAAAAAATAAACTTGAACACGCTGATATTATCTCTATTTTTTTTTCAACCACATCCGATCTTAACGCAACTTTTCCAGCCAAAGCAGCTAGAGAATTAGATCTCATTGATACTCCCCTACTGTGTTTAAACGAAATTGATGTTCCAAATAGCTTGCAAAAAATTATTCGCATTTTAATGCATGTTAATAGCACTAAAAAGCAATCCGATATTCAACATATTTATCTGAAAGATGCTGTCAAACTTCGTCCTGATTTAGCAAAAAACAATTATAATTTATGACAACTATTTCATCTGTACTAATTGTTGGACTTGGACTCATTGGAGGATCACTTGCCAAACGAATAAAACGCTATCGTCCAACAGTTACATTACATGGCATAGCCCCTTCAAAAAACACGATCAATCTTGCATCAAAAAGTAGTCTTTTTAAATCCGTTCATCAAACAATACAATCTGCTCCTAAAGACATTGATTGTGTGTTTGTTTGTACCCCCATCCATCTTATTGTTGATACCATTCATGCTGTATCCAATCATATTGAATCGGCCTGCATCATTACTGATGTTGCAAGTGTTAAAAAAAATATTGTTGAAAGTGTTAAATTATCTAAACAAAATCACATCTTTATTCCAGGTCATCCTATGGCAGGGACAGAACATACAGGCTTTTCAGCATCCACTGAAACACTATTTAATGATACGTCATATATTTTAATTAAAACAAAACAAGACATTCCTCATTTTAAAGACTTTATTAAAACATTAAATGTCTCGCTTGTTGAAACAGATGCAGACACACATGACAAAATGATTGCACTTGCATCGCATCTTCCCTATGTCATCACCACATTAATCATAAGTTTAGTTAGTACCTTATCAAAAGACGATCAAGCACTGTTCCAATCTATTCTTGGACCTGGATTTAAAGATACAACACGAGTTAGCGCAAGTTCTTCTGATTGGGGACTAGATGTCTGTCGTCACAACATAGACCATATTGACACACTATTAACCTCATTTGAAAAAGCCATGACAATGTTTAAAAATAAATTAAATACAGATATAGAGACATTAAAACCTTTTTTTGAAGAAATGAAAGCCCTCAAAAAACACCTTCATTAAACAACAACTTAATTAAAACTAAATCCTTCAATAAAATATTGATCTTTATCAACAAATCGATCCGGTGGAATGCTATAGTAATGAATGATATCTTGAACAATTTTTTTAAACACTGGCCCAGCAACAACAGAGCCATAATAATGTTTCTGAGGACTATCCACTGACACTAAAATAACAAACTGAGGGTTATAAACAGGAAAAAATCCTATAAATGACGATATATAGGCTCCCGCTTCATATCCACGACCATTTTCTTTCGCTTTTTGAGCAGTTCCTGTTTTACCGGCTAACTGATAGCCAGGAATTTTAACAGATTTACCTGTTCCACGTGACACGACTTCTTGCATAATAGAATTTACTTTTAAGGCAGTATCCTGGCTTATAACAGGTTCTGACAATGTTATGGGCTCACTTTCTCGAGTTATTCCTTCAGCGTCTGTAATATAGTCAACCAATCGAGGGGTTGGACAACGTCCTCCATTTGCTATACAAGCCACAGCTTTTGTCATCTGAATACCTGTAACGGCAATGCCTTGTCCAAAAGAAATCATGCCAATATCAACACCTGACCAATCTTTAAAATGCCTAAATAATCCTTTTGATTCACCAGGAAACTCCAAGCCAGATTTTTGTCCAAAACCAAAATCTTTTATATATTTATAAAATCGCTCTTCGC
>JAYOLY010000076.1:0-7154 GCA_038120575.1 Rickettsiales bacterium | reverse complement strand
TTCTTGCTTCACTTGCAGGACCGGTAATTTCAACATGTCTTGTTGTTAATTTAGGGTGCAATGAAGGCCCTTTCCAATTGACATCTTCTCCGGGATTTAAATAGAGCTCTTCTTTTATAAACTCTAAAGGAATTTTACCCTCTTTACATCGTTGATCGATGATGGCTTGCTTTTTTCTGCGTTCATCAAGTAAGGCAGTTAATTGTGGTTTAAATGTTTTAATTAGATCGGAAACAAATTGAGTTGCTTCTGGAGAAAAAATAGTTGGTTCTGTTGCTATTAATGGATGATTACTTGTTATCATACTAGTCAAATTGATCCATTGTTGCACTTTCACCGTGGGTGGCAAGCAATTCGTTGTTTGCATCAGTACAAATTTTAGTCACATCCGACCACACATTTACACCGACAAAACTTTGATGTTCTAAGGACTGATTACCTGTTTCTTTTTCTTCCTCTTGAAGCATAGAATAGCCAAGCATTCCCTTACTTTGAAAATCATTTACACGTGTTTTCATAGCTTGATTAACAACATGCATTCCAAACAAGGTTATTTTTTGAGATTTAAAACCATATTTTGCGAGTTCCAAAGAAAAGTTTTTTAAATGGCGTTCATAATCATCCCCATATTTTTCAACAAAATTCTTTTTCCAATTAAACGATGGTGAACAATTATAATGAAACATTTTTCCAGGATATTTCCGATGAATTTCTTTTGCAAATAGTTTTGCATCTTCCAACGAAGGATGCGCTGTTTCAAACCAAATTAAATCGCAGTATGGGGCAACCGCCAACCCAACTTTAATGGCTGCATCCAAACTTGCATTATAGCGATAATAGCCATCAGCAGTCGCAAGAAATGGCATTATTTTAAAATAAGAATATAATGCAATGGCTTTATGTTCTGTCAGAGATAGTGTTTTAATAAAATATGTAATCACCTCTTTAAAAAGCTTAGAATCTTTTTCGCAATCAAGTAGTTTTAAATATAATTCATGATTTAAGACACTATGTTTTTTTGAACCAATAACTTTTTCTTCAATAATTTGATGATACATTAACTGGTCAAACAATACAGATAAGTCTTGAAAATAAGTTTCAAGTAGACTGTTTTTTAAAAAGTCATTTTTCTTGAATCCTTTATAACAAAACATTTGATCAACTTTGTTACAAACATTATTAATAAGTTGCGTTCCCATAGCATCTGTTCTTGCAATAATAACGGTATCTGCACCAAGAACATCAGCAGCTAGTCGAATACTTTTTAGTTTATTGATAAATTGATTAATGCTAACTTTAACCTTACCTCCCATATGACCACATTTTTTTAATGACCCATCCTGATCTTCTAAATGAACACAGGCAACACCAGCTTTAATGCATTCTAATGCCAACTGAAAGGTATGAATTTCTTGCCCAAACCCTGCTTCCATATCGGCAATAATTGGCACTTGGTAATTAATTTTTCTTAGTCGATCTTTTTCTTTTTCACTTAAGCCTGTATGCCTCAATTTTTCTTGTCGAACACGTTCAGCTGCAATCAGCACATTATTTATTTTCTTAATTTTTTCAGGAATACTATTTACAGGATAAATACTTTGATCTGGAAACATGGCTGCATAGGTATTTTCTCCTGATGAAGCTTCTTGCCATCCACTTAAATAGATACCATCAACTGAAGGTTGAGACGTGTTGTATGTCGCTTCAGCTAGAGCTCTAGCTTGTGTCGGATTTAAGCACCCTAACGCTCTAAAATGACTCGATGAATTTAAAGGCATTTTAGCTAATTTGTCTCGCATTCGTCGTGCCGTAAAAATTGCTGTTGTAGGAATCGAGTCAACATGACTGGTTCTTAAATTTGCAACATCTTCAGCGCTATAGTCTCGCTTATGTTTTGTTTGCTTAAAAAACGTTTCAATATTTTTTATTTGTTCTTCTTTCGATGAATGAAACAATAAATTAGTTAAATTTTTTAAATAATTTTTTTTAATACGACATCACCTTTCTTACCATTTCGATTGGTAGATTCAAGAATTATATGTAACAGAAAAATATACACGTCTAAATTTTTTTTTAAACATGTCACATTACTAACGTTTATGTGGGGCAGTTTAAAAATTTTGATTAGTAAATATACTTTCGCCACTGTAACGCTGCTTTGTTGGCACAATGTCGATCAAGTCAAATAAAGAAGGAACAATATCTTGAATACGTCCTTTACGTTGTGTTTTTTCATTTGAAATCACCCATGTCAACGCTGATTTAAACTTGCTTTTTGCTTCCATTCCATATGTTGTTGTGATTAATATAGCCGTGTTATCAAGTTTATTTTGATTATTGAGCTCTTTTAAAATTAATCCAATGGCTCGATCACAGTTTAAAATAGCCTGAGAATATAATTCCCCCCCTTCTCGATAGCGCTTTCCGATACGATCAATATTTGTAAAATTTAAAAACAAAATAAAAGGGTTTGAAACGTGTTGAATAGCAGCTACAGCGTCTAGCCCAATTTCATATGATGTTGCATGCTTTATTCGGCTTAACTGATGTGATGAAGAAACAAGTTCTGTTATAAACTGATTAAAAGGTGACTCTAAGTTTGGATTATCTTGTGGAGTAAACAAAATAATCGACTCAAACACATCAGACTCTTGCTTTAAAGCCTGAAAAAATGATGGAGTTGTAACAGCATTTTGAGTAGTGCCCTGTTCTTTCTCTAAGTCATATCCTGTTAATAACGACATATAAATATCATCGTAGGTTGTTGGAATCGTTTCAATTTCTAGATTTCGATAATTTCCTTGGTTAATTATCTTAGGAATATGGGTTAATTTATTTTTTTCAATAAGTGAATATAATGTCGATCTGGATGTCCCTTCTAGGACAATATAAATTAAATTTTTTGATTGCAAATCAGGCGATGCGACAAGCTGGACCGACAAAACAATCAAATATAATATTAAATTTTTAATTAGCATTTATTTAGAGTACAAAAAAAAGTCTTTAGATTCTAGTTCTTTATACAACACATAAAAATCGCTTAAGTCTAGTGTTTCTCCTCTTATAGACTGATGCTTTTGAAAAAAATCGCACGTGTCTAGCCCTTTTTTGAAGGATAAAAAAGGACTTTTTTTCAACGCGGACAATAAGGTTTTTCGGCGTCCCCAAAATGACGATTGTATCACTTTAAAAAAAATATCTTCATCAACATCAAAACGTTTTGTCTTTAAAGGGGTTAATTGAATAACAGACGAATCAACTTTTGGAATAGGCTTGAAACATGTTTTAGACACATCAAAAAGCCACTTAATTTCAAAATAAAATTGAGTATATAAAGTTAACGATGTATGTTCTTTTTTGCGAGATGTCGCAACCAGTTTTTTAGCAAATTCTTTTTGTACCATAATAGTGATTCGCTTTAATGAGTCTCTGTATGTAACAAAATGCTGAATAATTTTTGCAGACAAATAATATGGGATATTTGCCATAATATAATAAGGTTGAGCATATAATGTAGATAAATCCACCGTTAATATATCTTGATGAACATATAAAATATTTGAAACATCCTTACATGTATTCTGAGTCGACATAATACATTTTTTATCAATTTCTATAATGCTTAATTGCTTTGCTTTTTGAGCTAATGGCTTTGACAAAATTCCGTCTCCACAGCCAATTTCAACAATATTATCATCTTTTGTTATATTTTCGGCGTGAACAATTTTCTGAATAATATTCTGATCGATTAGAAAAACCTGACCTAATTTATGAGGCATAATGTTTTAAAGTTAGTGCAGATGAAATCGATTCAATCATCGATTGAGCAGACACATTATGTGTATATGCGATATCAAATGCTGTTCCATGATCTGGTGATGTTCTGATAAATGGAAGTCCCAAAGTGATATTTACAGCCGATTCAAACCCCAATAACTTTATTGGAATAAGGCCCTGATCATGATACATCGCCACAACACAGTCAAATTCACCTTTAACTGCTCTCAAAAAAATAGTATCTCCTGGGAAGGGACCATCAATAAGAACCCCCTTTTTTTGATACGTTTCAATGACTGGCTGAATTATAGTACGTTCCTCGTCACCAAAAAGCCCGTCTTCCGATGCATGAGGATTTAAGCCTGCAACAGCAATATGAGGTGATGTTTTGCCTAAAGATTTCATAAACAATAACGATGCATCAATGGCTTGTTTTAGTACAGATTCAGATAAATGTTCTGAAACAGATTTCAATGGAATATGAATTGTTGCCAAGACTACATTTAATTTTGGGCTATAAAACGCCATATTAACCTGACTTGATTGTGTTAATGCTTTTAACATTGTTGTATGTCCTGTAAACGGAACAGAGGCCATTTCAAGCGATGTTTTTGAAATAGGTGCTGTAACCATGGCATCTATTTTTCCGTCTAAAGCGAACTTACACGCTTGTTCAATATAGTCTGCAGACCGTTTTCCTCCTAACACACTGGGCTCAGATTTAAAGTCAAGTGGAAAGTCGCCACAATCTACAACATAAATTGTTTGAGGTTCAAACTGATCATTTTGATAGTCTTGAATTGGGAGATGATTGTATTTTTTTTTCAAAAAAGGATGATTTAAAAGTGATTTTGACCCAAAAACGATTGGAACAAATTTATCTTTTTTAAGAAAACAATCAATTGCTTCAAGTGTTATTTGAGGACCAATTCCTGCCGGGTCCCCCATTGAAAACCCAATTCTTTTTTTTTTCATAAATACTACGCCGAAACATGACCAATTTGGTCATGAGCATATAACTGTTTTAATAAAACATGTTCTGTAATTGAAGATGTTTTATAACTCAGTGTAACTAAAATGGTATCAGATTTTTCTATCACTTTGTTTGTAATTGGAATATTCAAAGCGTTGAATATACTGTAAATATAATCAATAGCTTGATCAGAAAGACATTGAATCGACAATGTCTTGCTGTCTTGCTCGACATAAAACAATCGTTTTAAACCCCAAAGTATGTTTAAAATTCCAGTAACCACAATGAGTATGGTAGCTATTTTGAATAATTTTAAGCCCATAAATAATCCCAAAGAGCCTGAAAATAAAAAAGAAAAAAAAGTAATCAGAAAATGATCTTGACTTTGTTTTCTGAACCCAATAGCAACAATTGACGTGATAAAAATTGCTATGAATAGCATGGATATACTAATTAAAAACACATACTGATTTTTTGAAATAAGATTCAAAGCTATTGTTGATGTACAAACAAAAAAACTAAATAAATTTAAAAACACTAATGATGGTTTAAATCCATTTTTGTACTGTCTTAATGCCGTGACAGAGCCCAACAGAAAGCTCAATAACATAATGGTTTCAATTGAATTTAAAATTGTATTTGCAATTTGCTGTAACATATTAAATAGTATACCAAATCTTGTTTTTATCGACTAGCAAAAGCCAAAATTAAATTATTAAAAATTTAAACAAAAAAATACAAAATAAAAACAAAAAAAATGCCAAAAAATACTATTCTAACTCTTTTTTCTTGTTTACTTATATTATCGCAAGCTAATTCACCAATGCTAGTTATTTGATATTCTAAATTTCCACCACGCTCTGATCGAGACATCACACAACCTTGTTTTTCCCAGTATGAAGCAATGTTATGAGTTTGTTTATAGTTTAAGCCCAGCTCCAGTTCAAGATCACGACCTTTAACAATATGTTGCTGATAAAACTTATTTTTTCTATATAATATTTTGAGGAATTTTGATTTTTTATTAAACATTACTTTCATTAACCTATTTTATTTTTTGAGTGTAAAAACTATCTTATTAACATATCATTTTTAATTTTCAAAAGCTATAATTTAATGAGCTGATTGTTTAATTGCAGAAAATTTAAAAGCCACATCGACTCGATCATGAACAACAAATTGATCGAAATGTTGTGTTAAGCCAAATTCTTTTCTGCTCAATTTGAATTTAGATGAAAATATTAATTTGTCGGAGTTCGTTTCATCGCTTGTTACAACCAATATTTCTTTGATTCGTTTGGTGACATCTTTAACAGTTAATAAGGCCTCCACCTGAAATTTATTTTGATCAATATGTGAAATAGCCACACTTTCGATAAGGACTAAAGGAAATTGTTTTTTATCAAAAAAAGCGTCGCTGTGTAACTGTTTATCAAACAATGCAGACCCTGTACTGAGGTTTTCAATAGCAGCTTCTCCTTTAAAACTAGATGCGTTTAATTGGTTTTCATTCCAAATGATTTCACCTTTAAATGTACTAAATTCAGCGTTAACAGAGAAAAACACTAAATAGCGTGCTCTCAATTTTAAATAAGACTCATGTTCAATTAACACATAGTTTTCAGCATGTAAAAAACTAGTAAAACTAAATAAAAAAACAATCATAAATATTATACTTTTTAAAAAAGTCATGCAGCCCATTGTAAACTATTTATTATTTAAATTCAGCAACTATGCTATATTTTTAATCAATAAAATCAAATTTAGGAAAGGATATTATGACTGACAAAAGACATTTTTCAAAAAAAATTGTAGATGGGATCGACAGAGCTCCGTCTCGAGCGATGCTTCGAGCTGTAGGCTTCAGCGATGATGACTTTTTAAAACCTCAAATTGGTGTTGCATCTACTTGGAGCCGAGTTACACCTTGCAATATGCATATTAACGATTTGGCAATTATTGCTGAAGATGGTGTAAATAAGGCTGGTGGAAAAGGCATAATTTTTAATACCATCACTATTTCAGATGGCATTTCAATGGGAACTGAGGGAATGAAATACTCGTTAGTATCTAGAGAAGTCATTGCAGATTCCATTGAAACTGTTGTTGGTTGTGAAGGGCTAGACGGTGTTGTTGCTATTGGAGGTTGCGACAAAAATATGCCTGGTTGCTTAATTGCACTTGCACGATTAAATCGACCTAGTGTGTTTGTTTATGGAGGCACAATTTTACCAGGTTGTCACAACAAAAAAGATGTTGATATTGTGTCTGTTTTTGAAGCAGTCGGAGCCCATGCAAACAACCAAATTGATGACAACGAATTAAAAGATATCGAAAGTTGTGCAATTCCTGGACCAGGATCTTGTGGAGGAATGTATACAGCAAATACAATGGCATGTGCTGT
>JAYOLY010000075.1:0-7169 GCA_038120575.1 Rickettsiales bacterium | reverse complement strand
GGTTTGAACTACATACTTAAAACAAGATTTAAAAGATATATTCATCTCCCGTTAATTGAAGGATATTCAGACTTCATCATTATTCCTTCACAATCACTTAAGAGCTTTTGCCACTATTGCGGTATATTCGCGGCAATGAATATATGGGTGGACTCAGCAATAGCTACCTCGCTTATCTTAAGTTCTGAAAACATACAAACGGAGAAAGGACATTCTTACAAAGGTACTGAAATATGGAATGATCATGAGTTGACTGTTAAGACAGCAAACTCAAAAAATAGTTTGGCTCAAATTACAAAAATCTTTGAAGAAAATGAATTATATATTCATCCAATCAAATTAAGTAAATTCTCGTGAAGGAAAAAAAGAAAACAATTGCAGTACTAACGACTATAAATCATCCACATGAAAAAATAGGTGACTGGTTTGATGTAACCAAAAATAAAACAATCGTAGTTGGAGACAATAAAACTCCTCAAGAATGGAATCACCCTAAATGCGATTTTTTTTCTATTTCAGAACAGAAAAATTCTGAATTTGAAATTGCGAGAGAATTACCAGAAAATCATTACACAAGAAAAAATCTTGCCTACCTTTATGCAATTAAAGCCGGTGCTTCTAGAATCATTGATACCGACGATGATAATTTCCCGTACAAAAATATCTGGAATACTCTGCTATCAAATAATTTTGTTATTAAAACATTACAAACAAGCCAAGAAAGAGTAGATAAAAACATTTATACTTATTTCTCAAATATGGATTTTCCATTTTGGCCGAGAGGTTTTCCCTTGAATAAATTACTCGATGACTCTTCAATTATCAATAATGATGATGTTTCGGAAGCACAAAATGAAAAAAGCATCGGTTTGTGGCAATGCATGGTCGATGGTGACCCAGATATAGATGCAATTCACCGCTTAATTTTTAAAAATACCCCAAATTTTATAAGAAAAAACCCTGTTTTATTTCCGTACAATAATTTTTGTGCTTTTAATTCTCAGAACACACTTTGGCTTAGGAAAGCATTATTTCCACTACTTTATCTTCCCTCAACTGTATCATTTCGCTTTACGGATATTCTAAGGGGTTATGTAGCGCAAACGATTATGCATGCCAAAAATATCAAGTGGGGTTTTTTTGAATCCTCTTCATTTCAAGAAAGAAATGAGCATGATATAATGAATGATTTTGACTCAGAAACTCTAATGTACAATCAAATGAGCAAAATCTTAGATATTTTAAATTCTTCGATTTCCTCCTCTGATTCAATAGAAACTAATCTTATTACATGTTATGAAATTCTTTACAAAAAAGGCATAATCCAAAGGAATGAACTTAACATAGTAAAATTGTGGTTAAAAGATCTATCTTCCATTTAAATTATTAAAAAAGTAATTTTAGTTACAGAAACTCCTCCTGATACGCCCAATGGATTTGGTGTAACACTATCTACTTTTTTGTGCGGATTAAATTACAAAGTAATATTCACTGACTCTTCATTCAAAAACTCTATAAAAAAGAAGGGATTTCTTCATGCCCACTGCCCTTATCATAGATCCAAAAAAGGGTTCTTTCTTTTTTTACTTGGTTTAATACCAGAGTGGAGAGGTAAATACTCGAATCTTTGGGTCTTCTTTTTTTTAAGAGGAAAATTTCATATTGTATATTCTTTTTTTTATTCGCTTGATAATGTTCGGTTTGCTGCATGGATTGCTAAAAAGAAGAAATGCAAACATGTTGTTCATGTTGCAGACCATACTCCGACATTCTTTAACTCCCCTGAGTTCAAATTAATTTTAGATTCATGTCACAAGCGTGCCTGTATAGGTCGTAACATGAGGGATGCTTATGTTAAAAAGTTCGGTTTGAATTTTAATGTTTTTCATAACTATGCCGATTTCAAACACCTTCCTTTATCTCCAGACATTGATTCAAGTTTCAATCGAGAAAATCCCTTTAAAGTTCTTTTTCTTGGTAGTTTATTTTCTCACTTACACAAAGGGGCTATCAACGACATTTGTAAGGCAATCAGGAGACTTAGTAACGAGGGTTACCCAGTAATTTTTAATCTCTATGGTCAAAGAGTACCAGTTGATTTTCTGAGTTCAGAAATTGACGGTAAATCAATCAAGCATCACGGCGAAGTGCCTCCTGCTGATCGTTTCAAAATAATGCACCAGCATCATGCCTTTGTCGTACCCTCTTCTTTCGATCCTGATCTGGCTAATGAATACTGTTACTCAATTCCTACCAAACTTCCTGAATTATTAGCTAGTGGTCGACCGACCATAATTTATGGACCAGCTAGTATGGAATCGCATAGATTTTGCAATGACAACAATTGTGGATTCTTGATTAAAGATCGATCAATCGAAATGCTCCAAAATACCCTGATCAAAATTATGCAAAATTACCAAGAACAGCTTTCTGAATCCATTGATCAAGCAAACAGAATTAAACCCCTTCTTTCAATATCCACACAAGTACCCCGTTTTCATAACTTTCTTCTTACCTAGCACTTGATGATAGATTTAATATTAGGAGTCAGCTACTTGCGTAAAAAATTACTTTTCCACCTAAAGCACAATTACTTCCATGAATTGGGGCATTCCATTCCAGTGGGATCGGGCTATTGGGCACACCTTTTGGAAAAAGATTCTTACGATTCTTTTTCAGAGATTTTCATCAATCAGGAATATCTAAAATTTATACCCAATGAGCCCATATCCCGCATCTTAGACATTGGAGCACATTATGGTTATTTCAGCCTTTGGCTTCAGTCAATATGTCCCGATATTAAACTTCGATCTTTATTGGTAGAACCCTCTCCTCGTTGTATCCGTTCGCTGAAAAATCTGATAAACCAAAAGAAACTCGGAGGCACATTCTCTTACTTGCAAGGAGCCATTGGCTTGCCAAATACAGAGATGACGCCTTTCTACGACCGATCACACATGGCTGGTTCCAGATCTTCTTCTTCAAATTCAGAAAAAGCAATTCAAGTTAAGAATATAACTGAAAAAGATCTGATGGAAAGTCTAGCTCCTCCTTATGACTTGATCAAGTGTGACATCGAGGGTTCGGAATGGGAGTTTTTAAATAACTACGAAAGCTTGATAAAAAAATCTAAATATTTGCTTTTAGAGTGGCACAGTTGGCATGAAGGAGGAGGCGGATTACCTCAAATCGATAAGCTCCTTCAATCACTAAACTTCAGCCTCACTTGCTCATCTGAGCCAATTCCTGCAGTTGGGAGAGAAGGTGAAGTGGGATTAATTTTGCTTAAGAATCTGAGTTATGATTGTTCCTGATTTATTGGAAAAGCCCATTGTCCTAATTGATATTGGTGCAGTTGGGAATCCCCCATCCCATTGGTTACCCCTGAAAGACGAGATTCATCTCATTGGATTCGAGCCGAACAAGGATGAATGCAAAAAGTTAAACGAGTCAGGTTGCGGATATAGGAAATCCGAATTCCTTCCTTATGCAATCGGGCAATGTGATGAGAAAAGACCATTTTATATAACTGAATACCATGAATGCTGCTCCTTGCTTAAGCCTAATTTTGAATGGCTGCAACGCTTTGATTATGGATCATTCTTCAACTTAAAAGAAACAATCGAAGTTGAAACATTGTCGCTCGATTCGATTGAAAAATTTTCTGATCTTCGCGTTGACGCGCTGAAGATCGATGCTCAAGGAAATGAACTACCTATACTACAAGGAGCCGAATCTATCCTCAAAGATGTATTTCTAATAGAAGTGGAGTCTGGCCTTCACAAAAACTATGAAAACGAAACAACTTTTGAGGAGTTATCCCCTTATCTAAAACAAAAGGGTTTCACATGTATGGAGGTTTTTACCCAACCTGCTCAAAAACGCAAAAATCAGGCACGGCATTGGAAATCTGCAAAAGGCCAATCCATGGCATGCGAAAGTATTTGGATAAAAGATCTTATAAGATGCGACTACGAGTTTCTTAACTCTCTTACAAAATCAGATTTACTTTCAATTTTATCTCTTTGCTGGCTATTCGGATACAGCGACTACGCTCTCGAATTAATAAATCATAAAATTTTGAGTCAACTGCTTGATAATGCATATAAACTAAGCCTATCTAAAGAAGAGGCATGGCTAAAGCCATTGCCGGAAGCAGATTCAATTAGCAGCCTCACGAAACTAATCGGTTGCCTTTGTCACATATTGCCAACACCCGCGAGAAGAAATCTATATAGAAACCTTCCGCAAATCGCAGAAAAACCTAACATAATCAAAAAGATAATTGGAAAAGGATGAGTTCTCTCGTCGAAATACCTGGCGGTTGTGATAGTCTTAAACACCTTCTGTACCCTTTCCATATTTCTTATCCACTAAAGTTTTGGTCAAAATACAGGTGGTGGAGAAATGGTAATCTCAAACGAGTGATTCACTCATTGAACAAGACAAAAGCATGGCTTACGGTGATCGATCGCCTAGGTGCGCCTGGGGATGCATTGATAACTGCTAATGTGATACGATGTATCAAAAAAAAGTATTCAAGTCTCAAGATCAATTGCATTACTCCGCATCCCGAACTTATTCGACTCGATCCTTGCATAGATTCAATTAATTCCAAAGAAAACTTCTATTCCTTCGACTCAAGCTATTGGGAACTTATCGTCCGTAAAGAGACAAGGAAAAATATAATAGCTCACAACCTCGGTCGTCTAGGCATCGAAGAATACGAATATCATGCTAAATTTTACCTTTCCGAGGAAGAAAAGAACTGGGCAAAGCATATTATTGAAAGATTACAAAAGCCGGTCGTTGCTATTTGCACACGAAGCAAAGAAATTGTCAAAAATTGGCCGTTGGATTCTTGGATTGAGCTTATCAATTCTATCTCCCCTGATCTCTCCATTATACAGCTTGGAGATGAAAAAGAACCAAAACTGGAAAACACCATCCGGTTTGCTGGGAAATACACCATGAGAGAGTCCATCGCTCTTCTTTCTCAAGCAAAGTTTTTCATTGGACCTGACAGTTTACTTATGCATGCCGCTAATGGTTTAAATGTACCATCTTTGATAATTTTTGGAGGGGCTCGACCCGTAAAATGTTTTGGATATCAACAAAACATTAACCTAAGCACAAAACCCTACTGTAGCCCGTGCTGGATTCACATGAGCCATGACACATGTAAAGAAAACTTGAAATGCCTCCATGAAATCTCCGTCTCTCAAGTACTAAATTCCATCAAAACTCTTATGAAAAAATCGTTATGAATAACTTGCCAAGTTCCCTCCATTTACCTGAGGTTTCCTTTGACTCACTCCTTTGGAACATCTTACTTTGCTTAGTTCTGTCGATTGTAATGTGTTGGCACTTCAACATTCGGGCAGCACATCGCTAATGGATTGGATATTCCTAGTACCATTATTTTCGATGGTTCTCGCCCAGTGGGTTTCTTCGGATACTCCGAAAATGTCAATTTAAGTAGAACTCCACAATACAGTCCTTGCTGGATACACGAAGGTTATTGAATCTTGTGATCATGAATTAAAATGTATGAAAGAAATTAATCTCCAAGATTTCGCTCCAAGTCCCATATTCCTAAATTAAAGTATCAATGAAAACGAACCTTATTACAGAATTAACCCTGCCAGATGTAACCTTACATTCATTATTGGTAAATCTCTCACTAGGGATTGTATTATCATTTATAATTGCCTAGCATTACTCTAGGCGGAGTTCAGAAAAGACCTTGAGAAGAGACTTAGGTTTGGTTCTTCCAAAAGATTTTCAAAATATTGTGAGTCAATGCCGTCTCAGAACTTACATTCATCATAAAGCTACTGCACAACATTCTTGATTTTTCTCGTCGATTGAGCGAGCAGGACGAATTATCTAAAATTCTGAATGTCATAGGTTTAATAATTCTACTCTTCACTTATAAAATCATGGATCGATTCCCAATATGAATTTTTTTATTTCTTACAATAGATGGCGAAAGTCTCGAGAGATTGGCATAAGCTTTTTTCGAACAAAAAACTTTACTTTCCCTAAATCAATACGCGTTCATGAGGAGGATAGATCCTTACACTTCCCCGATAATACAACTTATGTTGAGCTCTTTAGAGACATAATTTTAGATGATGAATACAAGCTATCACTAATTAAGGATGAAAATATTATCAATATCGTAGATGTTGGAGCGAACTTGGGAATGTTTTCAATTGCAGCAAGAATTACATTTGAAAATGCTAATATTCATGCATATGAACCAAACCCAAATAATATTCCTAACCTTGGAAAGCATGGAAAAGAGTTTAACTTTAAAATTTACGAAGAAGCTCTTGGATTTGAAAAAAGAAGAGGCGAATTAGCATTTACTACATCTCACGATACTTCTGCTCGAATATCCAATAAAGATGAGGGGCTTGTAATTATATCTGATTTAGACACTGTAATACATCGATTTAAAAACAGAAAGATTGATTTACTTAAATTAGATTGTGAAGGAGCTGAGTTTGAGATTTTAAAAAATTCGAAAGCTCTTAAACATGTTAGATTCCTTTCAATGGAATACCATTTGCCTGTCAAGGATTCAGAAGCGGTTTTAAATGACTTAATCTCAAGGCTTAATGATTTAAATTTCAAAGTTATGCATCATGAGCGAAGAAATGTTTGTCTTGGAATAATAGCTGCGAAAAATGAAACCTAATTCCCCTAAATGTGACTTATTTATTCTGTCCGCAGTTACGGATTTATCTTTTTTAAAGTTCACCGTTCCACATCAGGTTAAACAATGTAAAGTTAACGGCAGAAGGATTCTCAGGATCGATACATCACCTGTAAGTGGTTACTATAAAAACCATCGAGAACTTTCCAAATTATCAGAACTTAAAGATCTGGCTAATAATTTACTAAATGAAGGTCTAATTGATGAAGTTATGCAAATCGATTATAATCGAGAAGTTGTAAATTCTGCATATCGAAGGCATTTTGGTAAGAATTTACCCGAAACTCATTGCTTTAGAGGTTATCCATACTATGGCAGTATATTACCATTTGAGTCCTCTGCTAATAAATACATTGCCCATCTTGATTCCGATATGCTTATCTATCAAGAAGAGGGTTTTGATTGGATAAAGGAGGCCATTGAAATCATGGAGAAGAACCAAGAC
>JAYOLY010000074.1:0-7355 GCA_038120575.1 Rickettsiales bacterium | reverse complement strand
ATATAATTCAATTGACTCACATTCTTTAAAACAAAAATTAAATAGTAATGAAAATTTCATTTTAATGGATGTTAGAGAACCTGAGGAGTTTGAGATTTGTCATATTGATGGCGCTATTTTAGTTCCGTTGAGTGAAATTAATGATCATTTAGAAGATTTTGATTACACTAGACATTATGTTGTTTATTGTAAAAAAGGTGATCGAAGTTTGGAAGCTATCAATGTCATGTCTCAAGTTGGATTTAACAACTTATATAATCTCGATGGGGGTGTGATTGAGTGGGCTAAGCATATTGAGCCAACAATGGAATTATATTAAATTTTTAAAATCAAAAGGAGTATAGTTATGAGTAAAGCAAAAGTTACAGTAGTGGGAGCCGGTAATGTTGGTGCTACAGCTGCGCAGCGGATAGTTGAAAAGCAATTAGCAGATGTTGTTTTAATTGATATTGTAGAGGGTTTGCCTCAAGGAAAAGCTTTAGATATGATGCAGGCGGCTGCTGTTGAAGGGTATGACACAGCTATAGTTGGTACAAACGATTATCAGGATACTGCAAATTCTGATGTAGTTGTAATCACTGCAGGTGTTGCAAGAAAGCCTGGTATGTCTAGAGATGATTTATTCGATATAAATGCAAATATTGTTGGAGGCGTAACTGAACAAATTTTAGCATATTCGTCTAATCCAATTATTATTGTTGTGTCTAATCCATTAGATGTCATGACTCAATTAGCTTGGGCTAAATCAGGTCTAGATTCAAGTCGAGTTTTTGGGATGGCAGGGGTTTTAGATTCTGCCCGATATGCATGTTTTATTCGTGAAGCATTAGATTGTTCAATTAAGGATGTTAGAGCAATGGTTCTTGGTGGGCATGGTGATACTATGGTTCCTGTTCCTCAGTTTTCAACAGTGAACGGTATTTCAATTACAGAGTTATTACCTCAAGATCAAATTGAAGCTATCAACACTAGAACTCGTCATGGTGGAGCTGAAATTGTGAAATATTTGAAAACAGGTAGTGCTTATTATGCTCCATCATCAGCTGCAGTTGCTATGGTTGAAGCTGTGTTATTAGATTCTGGAAGAATTTTACCATGTTGTGCTCTTTTACAGGGGCAATATGGTGTAAATAATTTGTATTGTGGAGTACCTGTTAAACTGGGAAAAAATGGTGTTCAGCAAATAATTGAATTAGATTTGAATGAAAAAGAATTATCAGATCTAAGACAATCTGTTTCAGCAGTTGAGGAATTATCTAATAAGATTTCTTAGTAATACAATTCATTTTAAAATAAAAACCCACTTCTAATGAAAGTGGGTTTTTTCTTTTAGTTATGTGGTTTAAATAAATTAACCAATCATTTTTTCAGGAGCAACAATATTGTCAAATTCTTCTTCAGATATTAAGTCAAGTTCTAATGCAGCCTCTCTAAGACTTTTATCTTCTAAGTGAGCTTTTTTAGCTATTTTTGCAGCATTGTCGTATCCAATATGAGTATTTAATGCAGTAACTAACATTAAAGAATTGTTTAAATTCTTTTTAATATTTTTTAAATTTGCTTCAATTCCAACAATGCAATTGTCATGAAAGCTTCTACTTCCGTCTGCTAATATCTGGATGGATTGAAGTAAATTGTGAATTAAAACAGGATTGTATACATTGAGCTGGAAATTTCCAGAGGCTCCTGCAAATCCTATGGTTGCGTCGTTTCCCATTACTTGAACTGCAATCATGGTTAATGCTTCTGATTGTGTGGGGTTTACTTTTCCTGGCATAATTGATGAGCCAGGTTCATTTTCTGGAATATTTAATTCTCCAATACCACAGCGAGGTCCTGATGCTGACCAACGAATATCATTTGCAATTTTAAATAGTGACCCTGCTATTGTTTTTAATACACCATGAATATCCACAATGGCATCATGCGCAGAGAGGGCTTCAAATTTATTAGGCGCAGATACAAAGGGTAGCTTTGTTTCTTTTGCAATGATTGATGCTACTTTTTGATCGTATCCTTTTGGCGTGTTTAATCCTGTTCCAACGGCAGTTCCTCCAATGGCTAGTTCGTATAAATAAGGAAGTGATGTTTTTATTCTTTTAATTCCATTATTAATTTGAGTTGCATATCCAGAGAATTCTTGTCCGATTGTTAAAGGTGTAGCGTCCATTAAGTGAGTTCTTCCAATTTTAACTATTGATTCAAACTGTTTCGCTTTTTTTTCAAAAGTTGATGCGAGTTGTTCTAGTGAGGGAATGAGTTTTCTGTTTATTTCTAAGGCTGCTGCAATGTGCATTGCTGTAGGAAATGTGTCATTTGAAGATTGTGATTTGTTAACATCATCATTAGGGTGAATTGGAGTTTTGGAACCAATAACACCTCCTGCAATTTCAATGGCTCTATTAGAAATAACTTCATTAGTATTCATGTTTGTTTGAGTTCCACTTCCAGTTTGCCAAATAGACAATGGAAAATGAGAATCTAACGTTCCATCAATGACTTCATTTGCTGCTTGTTGAATTAATTTCAATTTATCTTCACTCAAAACCTCGCATTCAAAATTTGCTATGGCACATGCTTTTTTTAAAATGCCAAATGCCTCGATAAAAGGGCGTGTAAATGTTTCAGAGCCAATTGCGAAATTTTTTAAAGATCTTGCCGATTGTGCCCCATAGTATTTATCTGCAGGAACTTCAATATTTCCCATAGTATCTTTTTCGATTCTTATATTATTTTCTAAATTTTTGTCCATCTAATCCTCCAAAGGGTAATTTGTAAAAAATAATACACGTTTATGCTTATTAGTATCAAGATAGTTACATATAGATCTTTACGTCTATTGTTGAAAGAATAATTTTTTTGTATAATTTTTCAAAACAATTTGGGGATTTTAAATTATGAAAAATTACATTAAATCAAAAATCGGTCAAAAACAGTTAGTTGCAGTTAGTGGTATTTCTTTAGTTCTTTTTTTAATCGCTCATGTATTGGGTAATTTTAATATGTTCATAGGACCTGAAGCGATGAATGCTTATGCGAAAGCGCTTAAAAGTCTTGGTGGAGGAAGTTTGATTTGGTTTGCACGACTTGGATTATTATCTATGTTTGTCATTCATTTTGGCTTAGTTTTTTATTTAATTTTAGAAAATATTAAAGCGAGAGGGTCTTCATATTCAAAACCATTACACAAAAAAACACGATCTTTATTCACTAAAATGATGCGTTTTTCTGGATTAATTGTTTTTTTGTATATCATTTTTCACTTAATTGATTACACATTTACTCCTCACACTGATTTGAATTCAACTATAGATGGCCATTATTTAGGTTTATATGGGCATGTATACAATTCATTTTTAAATCCAATTCGGTCGTTGTGGTACATTATTGCAATGATATCTATATCGATGCATTTAATACATGGAGTACAAAGTGTTGTACAAACATTTGGCTTTCATCATGCTGTTTATACACCATTAATTGTCAAACTTAGTTGGGCAGTTGCAATTTTTATTGGAGTTGGATTTTCGTCTGTTCCTGTTTACGTTTTATTGCACCATTATAATAATTGGAGTATTTGATGTCTTTTACACAAAATAATAATTTAAATTCTAATGTTCCTGAAGGTGATTTGTCAGAAAAATGGACTAAGTACAAATCGGGAATGAAGCTTGTAAATCCTGCAAATAAACGTAAGTTTAATGTTATTGTTGTTGGAACTGGGCTAGCAGGATCTTCAGCTGCAGCTACTTTATCCGAATTGGGATATAAGGTTAAAGCTTTTTCTTTTCATGATACGCCTCGTAGAGCTCATAGTATTGCTGCTCAGGGTGGAATTAATGCTGCTAAAAACTATCAAAATGATGGAGATAGTATTCACAGATTATTTTATGACACAATCAAAGGTGGTGACTTTAGATCCAGAGAAGCTAATGTATATCGTTTAGCGGAGGTTAGTGTCAATATTATTGATCAATGTGTGGCTCAAGGCGTTCCTTTTGCTCGTGAGTATGGAGGTTTGCTAGATAATAGATCTTTTGGTGGTGCCCAAGTGTCTAGGACGTTTTATGCTAAAGGTCAAACCGGTCAACAACTCTTGCTTGGTGCATACAGTGCATTAATGAAACAAGTTAATGCTGGTGGAGTAGAAATGGTTTGTAATCATGAGATGATGGATCTTGTTTTACATGATGGTGTTGCCAGAGGTATTGTTACTCGAAATTTAAAAACAGGAGAGCTCGAGTCTCATTGTGCAGATGCCGTCTTGTTGTGTACGGGTGGTTATGGCAATGTTTTCTATCTATCTACTAATGCGATGGCATCTAATGTTACGGCTACTTGGAGAGCTTCAAAAAAGGGTGCTTTCTTTTCTAATCCATGTTTTACTCAAATTCATCCTACTTGTATTCCTGTTCATGGAGAGTATCAATCTAAACTAACTTTAATGTCTGAATCGTTGCGAAATGATGGTAGAGTTTGGGTTCCAAAGCAAGCTAATGATTCAAGAAACCCATCTGATATTCCAGAAAAAGATAGAGATTATTATTTGGAACGAAAATATCCAAGTTTTGGTAATTTGGTTCCAAGAGATCTAGCATCTAGAAATGCTAAATATGTTTGTGATGAAGGCAGAGGTGTTGGATCAACGAAGTTAGCTGTATATTTAGATTTTGCAGATTCTATTAAGCGTTTGGGTAGAGATGCAATTGAAGCTCGTTATGGAAATCTTTTTGATATGTATCAAAACATTACTGCTGATAATCCTTATGAGACTCCAATGATGATATATCCTGCTGTTCACTATACAATGGGTGGATTATGGGTTGATTATAATTTAATGTCCAATATTCCTGGGTTGTTTGTACTAGGTGAGGCTAATTTTTCTGATCATGGTGCAAATCGTTTAGGTGCTAGTGCTCTTATGCAAGGTCTTGCAGATGGGTATTTTGTAATTCCTCATACATTAGGAAATTATTTGGCAAATGTAAATCTACCTGATGTAAATGTAAATAGCGATGCATTTACCAGTACTGTTGCTGAGGTTGACGAAAAAATTAAAAAGCTCAGTAACAAAAAAGGTACAAAGACAGTGAGTGAATTTCATAGAGAATTAGGATTATTGATGTGGGATAAATGTGGAATGTCACGAAATAAAGAAGGTTTACAAGAAGCTTTGGGTAAGGTGCCAAAAATAAAAGAAGAATTTTGGAGTGATGTAATTGTTCCAGGTTCTGCAAATGGGTTCAATCAAACTTTTGAACAAGCTAGTAGACTGATTGATTTTATTGAATTTTCAGAAGTTATGCTTGAAGATGCATTAAATCGTACAGAATCTTGTGGTGGTCATTTTAGGGAAGAGAGTCAGACTCCAGAAGGTGAAGCCCTTAGGAATGATGAACAATTTAGTTATGTTGCTTCTTGGGAATATCAAGGTGATGGCAATAAGCCCAAATTGCACAAAGAAAATTTGAATTTTGAATTTGTTACACCATCAACTAGGAGTTATAAATAAATGAGTAAAAAGATTGATATTCGTTTAAAAGTTTGGAGACAAAAGAATGCTTCTGAAAAGGGACAGTTTGAAGTTTATAATGCTAAAGGTATTGATACTGATGCTTCTTTTTTAGAAATGCTTGATGTTGTTAATGAAACGTTGAT
The DNA here is from genome assembly GCA_038120575.1 of Rickettsiales bacterium. Classification (GTDB taxonomy): domain Bacteria; phylum Margulisbacteria; class Marinamargulisbacteria. The sequence continues at coordinate 1,697 of JAYOLY010000074.1, read as the reverse complement.
TAAAGATGGTAAAGACCCTATAGCTTTTGCTCATGATTGCAGAGAGGGTATTTGTGGAACGTGTGGTGCTGTTGTTAACGGTGAAGCTCATGGTCCAATTGAAAAAAATACTCTTTGTCAATTACACATGAGATCGTTCAAAGATGGTGATGAAATTGTTTTAGAACCTTTTAGAGCTAAAGCTTTACCTATTTTGAAAGATCTTGTTGTAGATAGAAGTGCATTTGATCGAGTTATTCAAGCGGGTGGTTATATATCTGTAAGAACAGGAAGTGTTCAAGATGCAAATTCAATTCCTATAGAAAAGATGAATGCTGATTTAGCATTTGATGCTGCTCAGTGTATTGGTTGCAGTGCTTGTGTTGCAGCATGTCCAAATGCATCTGCAATGTTATTTGTTTCTGCTAAAGTAAGTCATCTTGCATTATTGCCTCAAGGTCAACCTGAAAGAAAACGTCGTGTTGTCACAATGGTTGAACAAATGGATGAAGAGGGTTTTGGTAGTTGTTCTAATGAATATCAAGCTGCTTGTCCAAAAGGAATTAGTGTATCTAATATCGCACGAATGAATAAAGATTATTTATCTTCTAGTCTTAAAAACAGTTAATTTTTTAAGATTAACTTTTTTTCAATTTTTAAGTTAAATAATTCATTTTCAATTTATAATTCTTAATTAAATAAATTTTTATAAATCTAATGATTATAAATTTAATGATTGAACCAATGAATTTTCAATTAAAATTAATTCATCTAAACTAGATATATCTGTTTCTTTAATTATTGTTTTTAATGTGTTGTATAATGTCGCGTTGTGGTCTTGTGCGTAGTTTCTTGCGTAGTCAAGATAATTTTCAAGATTTTCTGGTCCGTTTGTAATGGCTAATTCAAAATGCTCTACAGCTTTCTGTAGATTTTCTTCTGTTTGTGGCATAATTTTTCCATAGTAATTACCAAGAAGTCTATTTTTTGCGTTGTGATGAGTGGTGTCATCTAGTGCATCAATTAAATATTTGAGTTTTGTTTTGTAATAGTAAAAGTCGGTATCCTCTTTAATTAGTTCTAATTCTGCTCTTGCTTCAACTAATTCTAACTCTTTTACTTCTTTTAATTCTTTATTTATTTTTATTGATGAATGTAAATCATAAAATATATCTCTATCTTCCTGTGTTTTGATTTTGTCTAGTTGTTCTTGAATATAGGCTTCGTCTTCATTGAAGTAATAGGAATTTCCATCACTTTGTATTGGAGGATTGAAAAAACTATCTGTTATTTCATTAATTTTGTCTATTGTTTTTTCTTTACTAATTTCATTAAATTTTGTCATTAATTCATCATCATTTCGAATGCCTTCGTATGATGGATAGAGTTCGTCAACTTCACTTAAAATAGTGTTAACATCTGTTTCTTTTATTTCACCATTATCAAATTTTTCTTGCATTTCAATTAAGCTAATATTTTCATCAAGGTTACTTATTACGATAATCTCATCAAAAATATAATTTGAAGCATCAATAAAAGTTGTTAAGTTATTTCTTTCAGTTGCATTTAATCTTTCATCGCTTAATATAAGTTGATTCAAAGTTGTATTTTTTAATGGATTGTGGATTTCTGTATAATCACTTATTGCTTCATTAATTAGTTCTATATTTATTGTTATAATTCCTTCTTTTTCAATAATAATTTCTGGTGGTACTTCA
>JAYOLY010000073.1:0-7504 GCA_038120575.1 Rickettsiales bacterium | reverse complement strand
TATTGATAGAATCAAGTTACTAAAAAATAGTTGATAGTGTTTTTGGATAAATTCTTTTTTCTTGCTCAAATTCCCAACATTTAGGTGGGGCAGTTTGCAAACTTTAAGACGATAAATCCCCAACTATTTTAAATATTTTGTTAAAATTTTTCAAAAATAATGATTTGAGAAAACATTTTTTTATAATTCAAATATTATTACAAGCATAAATAAAATTAAAAACAGATAATTTTTTCGCTTTATTGATTAAAAATAATTGTTCAATTAATAGATTTATATAAAAACTTTGTAATTGCTTTATAAGCTTATGTTATAATTTAACAATTAATCTATGAGGTAATGTATGAAAGTTATTGTTTTTGGTGGAGATGGTTTTTGTGGATGGCCGACGTCATTACATTTATCAAAACTTGGTCATGATGTTTGTATAGTAGATAATTTATCAAGAAGAAAAATTGATATAGAACTTGAATCCGGATCACTAACACCTATAAGCTATATTTCTGATCGTATAAAAAAATGGGAAGAACTTACTGGCAAAAAAATTTCTTTTCACAACATCGATCTTTCAGAAAATTATGCTCGTCTAGTACAGCTTTTATTAGATTTTAAACCAGATGCCGTCATTCACTTTGCAGAACAGCGTGCTGCACCTTACTCTATGAAATCGTCTTACCATAGACGCTATACAGTCAACAATAATTTAAATGCAACAAACAATATTCTAAGTGCCATTGTGGATTCAAAATTAGATATACATGTAGTTCATTTAGGCACCATGGGTGTTTATGGTTATGGAACATTAGGAGAAGAAATTCCTGAAGGCTATTTAAAAGTTCCTGTCAATGAAGGTAAAGAAACAAAAGAAATTTTATACCCAGCTGATCCAGGAAGTATTTACCATATGACAAAGACACAAGATGCACTGTTCTTTTATTTTTATAATAAAAACTACGGGTTAAGAATTACTGATTTGCACCAAGGTATTGTTTGGGGAACAAACACCGACTTGTGTAATTTAGATGAAGCTCTTATTAATCGTTTTGACTATGATAGTGATTATGGAACCGTATTAAATCGATTTTTAATTCAAGCCGCTATAAAATACCCTCTTACGGTGTACGGCACAGGTGAACAAACAAGAGCCTTTATCCATATTAAAGATAGTGTAAAATGCATTGAAATTGCGCTAGATAATCCCCCTACAAAAAAGGAAAAAGTCAAAATATTTAACCAAATGACAGAAACTCATCGTTTGATAGACCTTGCAAAACGAATTCAGACGTTGACAGGTGCAGACATTGGTCATATTGATAACCCAAGAAATGAAGCTAAATCCAATGAGCTAAAAGCGTCTAATCAATGCTTTATTGATCTAGGGCTCGATCCTATAACACTTAAAAATGGTTTAATGACAGAAATTATTGAAATTGCAGAAAAATATAAAGAACGAATAGATACCTCTAAAATACCGCCTTTATCTTTTTGGAAAGTTTAATTTTTAATGCATCCCCCTATTGTTTTTTTTGCGTTTAATAGACCTAGCCATACAAAGCAAGCACTGGACTCTCTCATTACGAATAGAGAATGTTCAAATAGTGCATTCTATGCATTTATTGATGGAGCTAGAAATAGTGAGGATAGTAAACAAGTTGACGATGTGATAAACATAATAAAAGCGTATAAAGATCACTTTAAATCATTTGAGTTAAATGTCAGTGATAAAAATAATGGTTGTGCTGGGCAAGTTTTATCAAATATCCCTTTGATATTTCAAACTTACGATTCTTTGATTTATTTAGAAGATGATATTGTAGTCTCACAACACTTTTTATCCTTTATGTATCAAGGCTTACTTAAATATCAAAATGTTTCTCAAATAAAATCTATTAGCGGGTTTTCACTACCAGTATTTACAAATAAAAAACATCCTTTTTTTTTACAAACTTTTTTTACTTGGGGATTTGGCATTTGGAAAAGATCTTGGAATGAATTTGAATATGACAAGGAAAATTTAATTCTTGAACTAAAGCAAAAAAATCTACTTTCAAAATTTACCTATAATTTTTCTAACTATCACATAGATTCATATAAAAAATATCTTAAAGGAATAAAAGGGGCCTGGGATGTTCGTTTATCAGCCTCAATACTGCTTAACAATGGTTTAACGCTTATCCCCCATAGATCACTAACAAAAAACATTGGCACCGACTCTTCAGGCACAAATTTCACTTTTTCTACCACCAAATATGACGTTGATCTGCATCAAGAACCCATCACTTCTTTCCCTGATAAAATTGAAGAGTCCCACGATGCTTATCACGCTTTAGTTGCATTTTATAAATCCAATAAACTTACTTTTTGGGGACACCTTAAATCAAAAACAAAAAAGCTATTTAGTTACTTTGTTGCTACAGCGCGACATTGATGAATTTTTCTATTGAATCTACTGTAGATTTTACACACAATATGAAACAATGCTGTTTGACCAGTAATTTTAGCAATTAAATTATAGTAAGGAGGCCATTGATGAAAGAATGCTTTAGATTCTATCAACTTAAAACCAGCCTTTTTCAGCAAATTACCCAAAGACATTGGAGACCATGTATATAAATGATGGTTTCTATCATTTTCTTTGTAAGAATGATTAATTCCCTCACAAGGCACAACAATAATTAATTTTCCCCCAATAACTAGTTTCTTATAAAGTTCAGCCAAAAAATTCAAAGGCAGATCACAATGTTCTAATGCATGATTAGATATAATGATATCCACTGAATTATCTTCGACTTTATCAAGTGAATCATAAACTAGAATATTTTTACTTTTGGCAGTTTCTAGCGCAGTTTTATTAAGATCTACACCAATTTTCTTTTTACAGTTTATTTTATCTAATAAAAATCCACCCCCGCAGCCAAAATCTAAGACAATATCATCTTTTTCTATATATTGTTCAAATTTAATTAAATTTGCCCATCCTCCAAATTTACCTATTTCATGCTGCCATTCAAAATATTTTTTTCCATAAGTTTTATCATTTTTGATATTTAATTGGTTCATGAGATTATTATATTTCCTAAATAAAATATAATCTACTAAAATAACACTATGAAAATTTTATTTATTAACCGTCAAGAAAAAAAAGGTGGTGCTGCCATAGCCGCAATACGTTTAGCTGAAGGGCTAAAAAATTATTACAATGCTGAAATTTTTTTTATTGTGGAACATAAACAAAGCAACAATGAGAATGTTTTTGAATGCAAAAAAAATTTTATTATACGCTTAATTGAGCGGATTATTAATAAAACAACATCACTCTTAGGGCTTCAATATATTTGGTTTCCATTTTCATCTAAGCGTATTTTAGAGCTAACAAAACGAATTCAACCTGATGTTATTAGTCTACATAATATTCATGGAGGGTATTTTGATACGGCACTTTTAAAAAAATTAAGTCTTAGAGCACCAATTGTTTGGACGTTACATGATATGTGGCCAATACTTTCAAATTCAACATATTCAATGACGGACACATGGAAAAACATGACGCCTAACAAACATGAAAAGCACCAATACCCAGCTATTACTTTTCAGTGGGGAAACTATTTAATGAGACGTAAAAAAAAAATATTTTCAAATTTAAATATGCAGCTAGTCACCCCTTCAAAATGGCTTAATAATTATATAAACACATCGCCTGTCACAAACTCCTTGTCCAACTCTACTATCTTTAACTTTACTGATTCCACAGATTTCAATTCTACTTCATCTATTGAAAAAATAGATATTTCTCTTTTATTTAGTGCTATTGATTTAACTGACTCTCGAAAAGGTGGTGATTTAATGCTATCTATTCTTGACATACTTGATCAAAAACTAACATCTCCTTTAACGGTTAATATACTTGGTGATGGACATATTAAAAGTAAACTATTTACTAATATTAAACTAAAGCATCATCCATTAACCAAAAGTACAAAAGAAACAAAAACACATTATTTGAACAACACTATATTTTTACATACAGCACGAATAGACAATGCGCCATTAACTTTACAAGAAGCCACAATGTGCGGTCTACCTTGTATAACATTTGACGTTGGCGGCTGTGGTGAAATTATCACGAATAACTATAACGGATTTGCTATTACGCCATTTGATGTAGAACACTATGCGCATCAATTATTATTGCTAATTAATGATAGGCAATTACAGCAAACCTTCAAAGAAAATGCACTAGAACAATCTAAAAAATTATTCAGTAAAGAAAATACGCTCGACAAATATTATACATTATTTAAATCTCTAACGATTTAACTTTGACACTTCCACGCGTAGATGTAAAAATGTTATAAGTATTTTGGAGGTAGAACATGAAAAAAGCATTAGTCTGTGGCGCAGGTGGATTTATTGGACATCACTTAGTAACTCGTTTAAAAAAAGATGGATATTGGGTACGAGGTGTTGATTTAGTTTATCCAGAATTTGAAGACACCAAGGCTGATGACTTTATTCAAGGCGATTTACGCAACGTTGCCGTATGTAAAGATTCAATTTTTGTTGATGGCAACCCTGTTGATGAAATTTATCAACTCGCTGCTGATATGGGTGGCGCAGGGTATATCTTCACTGGCGATCATGATGCCAATGTGATGCACAACTCAGCAACAATTAACTTAAATATTGTCGATGAAGCTCATAAAGCTGGTGTAAAGCGTGTGTTCTATTCATCAAGTGCGTGTATGTATCCAGAATACAATCAAATGGATCCAGACAACCCAAAATGTAGCGAAGATTCAGCCTACCCTGCTGCACCTGACAGTGAATATGGTTGGGAAAAACTTTTTAGTGAACGACTATATCTAGCCTATCATCGCAATTATGGAATGGACGTTCGAATTGCTCGTTTTCATAATATTTACGGCCCTCTTGGAAAATGGGAAGGTGGTCGAGAAAAGGCACCTGCTGCAATGTGTCGTAAAGTAGCCATGGCAAAAGATGGCGAATCCATAGAAGTATGGGGAGATGGCAATCAAACACGAAGCTTTTTGTATATAGATGCCTGTGTTGAAGGCATTATTCGCTTAACTCAAAGTGATTGTGTAGAACCAGTTAACATTGGCTCTGATGAAATGGTTACTATTAACCAATTGGTTGACACAGCTGCAAAAGTTGCAGGAAAAACAATTCCTAAAAACCATATTGATGGACCATTAGGTGTGCGAGGCAGAAACAGTGATAATGCATTAATCCAAGAAAAGCTAGGCTGGTCGCCTGTTTATGGCTTAGAAGAAGGAATTCGGCATACTTACAACTGGATTGAAGAACAAATTAAACTTAAAAAAAGCTAAATTTTATCATTTAATTAAGTTTATATTAAAATAAGTAAAATTTGCTATAATAAGCAAATGAATTTAACCATTATTTCTCAATTATTTTATCCTGAACTCATATCGACAGGCCTAACATTAACCGAGCTTTGTGAAGCCCTATCAAAAAAAGGGTTTAACATCTCTGTCATTGCTGGATACCCCACAATTGTAGACCCTAAAACCCCCATTCCAAAAAAAATGACATATCGCACTATTCAAATTAAACGTGTTTGGTCGACACGATTTCCTAAATTAAATACGTTTGGAAAATTATTAAATCATATAACATTTTTATTTTCTTTGTGTTTTACCTTACTATTTAAATCTAACAAAACCCCCTTATTGCTACTTACCAATCCCCCTTTACTGCCTTTGTTAATGTTTTTATTGTATCCAATTAAACGATTTAACTATTCGATTCTTGTGTTTGATATGTATCCTGAAACAATTGTATCGGCAAACATTTTCCCTAAAGATCATGTTTTAATTAAACTCTGGTCGAGATTAAATTTGTCTGTCTATAAACGTGCAACCCACATCATCACCATTGGTCGTTGCATGACATCTCTGATTAAAAACCAACTTCCGAATCACTATCACTCAAAACTGACTATGATTCCTATTTGGTGCGATGAACAACATATCATTAACACTAAACATCGTTCTAATTTTAAGTCTCGCTGGGGGCTTGAAAGTCGATTTATTGTTGGCTACACAGGCAATATGGCACGATTTCATGATATAGAAACTATTTTTCAGGCAGCCAATTATCTTAAAGAAGAACACAACATTTTGTTTTTATTTGTTGGTGAAGGCTATAAAAAGCAATGGGCTCAAGATTATGTTTTGACCAACAAATTAAGTAATTGCATGTTTAAATCTTACGTCGATCGACAAGAACTGGGTGCGTTGTTAGATTGTCTTGATGTTGGCTTAGTCAGTTTATGCGAAAGCAATACTGGCTTGTCTGTTCCTTCAAAAACCATGGGTCTTCTTGCTGCTGGCAAACCCATTATTGGCATTATGGAACCCCATGCAGAAATAGCGCTTTTGATTAAGGAACATAAAACGGGCTATGTTGTTCAAAACAACCAAGCACGTGTATTAGCTGAGCATATTATGTCGCTATATTCTAACCCTCAAGACTGTGCAACCTTTTCAAAAAACAGCTTTAAGGCGATGCAAAATCACTTTAATTTGGACGCTATTTCAGCTCAATTTGAATTATTATTTAAATCATGATTTGTAGCTAATAATATGATAAAATAATCGACATATCATGCAAGTTACAGTTCAACAATTTAATAAATATTTTAATCATGTTGTTACCTTTTTTCTTACCCTTCTCATATTTGGTATCCCGCTTGCCTTCACATCCTTAACTCGGTCCGTCTTTGAAGTGAACAAATTATTTGTACTCCGACTGATTCTTGTTATTTTATATTTATTGTGGTTCGCTAAATATCTTCTATTTAAAGATAATGGCCAAGATAATCCTAAAGAACAATCGTATTCAATTTTTGGTTTTAGATGGAAACGAATTGGATTAGAAATTCCAGTTCTAGCTTGGATTTTTATTAATTATATCTCATCATTTTTTTCTGAAAACATCTACATTTCTTACATAGGTTCCTACGATCGTTGGGAAGGCATATCAATGATATTAAATTATGTTTGTTTAATTTATATGGTTGCAAAACTTGTTAATAATTTTCCTCAACGTTATTGGATTATTGGGATGACAATTTTTTCGACATTTATTTCAGCTTTTTATGGTATTTTACAAAGTCTTGGGTTTGATTTCATGAACTGGAATGCCGACCCTTCTATGAGAGTTTTTGCCTGCATCAACAACCCTGTTCATTTTTGTGCCTATGTTGCTATGCTTGTCCCTCTAGGTATAAGCCTTGCACAACGAATGATTGAGTATAAATCAACTATCATCACATCTTTTAAAGGGATACATTTAAAACATATCAGGCTTGTTGCTGTACTGAATTCTGTTGTATTGTCGTTATTTTTCACATTTAAAACTACAGCGTTCACAATAGACTATGCTGTATCTATTGTTTCTTTTTTTCTTTTTCTAGGTGCAGGCATTGTTGCGCTTAGGCCTTATAAAACGTTAATCC
>JAYOLY010000072.1:3485-7673 GCA_038120575.1 Rickettsiales bacterium | reverse complement strand
AAGCATATCTTAGTATTGTCTTTTGCATTAGTAGTCATCTTTTTCTTAGTAGGCGTGTACAGACAATTTAACGGTATAATGTATCGTATTGAAGAATCCTTAAAAGTGATGCAAGGATTGTGTATTTCAATTGTTTTGTTATTAATTTCTTCATTTATTTATAATCTTTTTCCTGAATCAAGAAGCGTTATGATAGGGGGCGGGGTCATTGCTTTGTTGGTTATGCTGACAACCCGAAAAATAATTGAATCGCTAGCAAGAAAATTATTTTCATCACATCAAACAAATATCGTAACTATTGGGGCATCTCAAAAAATTCAAGTGTTACTTGAGGGATTAAGTCAGTCTAGACAGCCTTACAACTATGTTGGAACTTATGTTGAAGAGAGTCCAGAAAATATGATTTTATTTTTTAAAAATAATTTTAAACATCTTGGGCCTATTACTGAATCCATTTTCGAGAATATACTAGCAAAAAATATTCAAGCTATATACGTCGATCCTGAAGCATGTCATAAGCTCTTATTAGAAAAGTTGATTTTATTTTGCGAAAAACAAAAAATTGAAATATTTATTATTCAAAAAAACAATTTAATGTTGCACGGTGCAATAAAAATATCGGAGTGCGCAGGGGTAACTATGCTGTCTTATCCTTCATTTGAGTTTATTAATAAAGTTAAATTTATCAAACGATTATTTGATGTAGTATTCTCTTTAATGTTATTGATATGTTTGTCACCATGCTTATTGTTTATTGCATGTTGGATTAAATGTGTCAGTTCAAATGGCCCTATTATTTACAAACAAGAACGAGTTGGAAAACATAATTCTATTTTTAATATGTATAAATTTAGAACAATGATTCCGAACGCAGAAGAAAAAACAGGTCCAACTTGGGTTGCTGAACAAGACAATCGTTATATTGTTGGAGGAAAGATATTAAGGCGATATTCTTTGGATGAATTGCCTCAATTATTCAATATTTTACTTGGTAACATGTCTATTGTTGGACCAAGACCAGAACGACCTTTTTTCGTTGATAAAATTTCTAAAGACCTGCCTCATTTTCCTTTAAGGCATGTTGTTAAAGGAGGATTAACCGGATGGGCTCAAATACATGGGCGATCTTACATGACAAATAAACCTTCACAAAAGATTGCTTATGATATTTACTATATAACCAATTGGTCGTTTATTTTAGACCTAAAAATAATGATAAAAACAGTGTTCGTCTTACTTAAAGGGGATCAGGCCTATTAAATGAAAAAACAAACTATAGTATTTTTTGGTGGAACATTTGATCCTGTCCATTACGGTCATATATACATGGTAAATCAAGTTCGAACACACTTCGATGTTGATAAATTTATTTTTATTCCCAATAAATTTAATTACGTAAAAGAAAAGCCAATTTTGTCGGCATCAGTCAGGTATGAACTATTGTCGACAGTGATAAAAGAGATTCCAAAATCAAAGTTGTCTCAACGTTATGAAATTTCTGATTATGAGTTAAATCAAGACAATAAAACCTATACCATCGACACCATAAAACATTTTCATAATCAATACAAAAACGATAGATTGGTTCTCTTAATTGGATCAGATAATTTTTTTCAAATTCATCAATGGAAAGATTATGAAGAGCTATTAAAGCTTGTAACATTGTGTGTGATTCGTAGAGACAATTTCACTCAAGAACAATACGATCAATATGTATTTGATTATTTACATCAAAAAACATTTACATCCATTATGATGATAGGTAATAAACCCTATAAAATTTCATCTACAGAGATAAGAAAAAAAATAAAACAAAACGAAGACATTTCTGAATTGGTTCCTGAAACCGTTTTAAATATTTTAAAAAAACATCAATTAAAAACATGATTATTGGTTTAACAGGACGAGTTGGCGTAGGAAAAAGCGCAGCAATGACCCACATCCAAGCTGCGTTTAAAGACTGTAAATGTATTGATCTTGATCAGGTTGGTCATGAATTATTAAAACAAGCTGATATCATAACTCAATGTGTATCTACATTTGGATCAGTTATTTTAGATAGCAATCATCAAATTGATCGTAAGCAGTTAGGTGCTATTGTATTTAATAATCCAAAAAAATTGTTAGACCTTAACACTATTATTCATCCTGAAATATTGAAAGAGGTTTTAAAGCTAGTAGATACGTATAAATTAACATGTCATTTTATTGTGATTGTAGGAGCGTTAATAAAAGAAATTAAATTATCTAAAATTTGTGATAAAATTATAACAATTGATGCTAATGACACAGCCATAGTAGAAAAAATTGGTGAAAAATTTAAAAAAATTGCATGTAATCAACACTCTAGGCAAGACTATATTCATTTAGCAGATACAGTGGTTTTTAATAATTTTGACTTGGATTTTAAACACAATATATTGAATTGTATCAATAATCTGATAGCAAATTCTAAAAGTCAAATAAATAAAGTGGATTAAGGTGTTGAGGTGTTTTAAGTGTGAATACACAAACTGAAGATAAATTAATACAAACAAATACCTATGAACTGGGGTATGAAGCTTTAAACAAGGCCAAACAATTGGTTGCAAAAAAACAATATAAAAAGTCTTTAACTCAAATAAAGACAGCGATTGATTATTTTCGAAATTGTTTGTCAAAAAAAGCACATTGTAAAGAGTCCAGAAAAGGACTGATGATGTGTTGGAATTTTTATTCCAGTAATGTTGAATTTAACGAAAAAGAATCTCAAATAGACGTACAATTGAAAAGACAAAAATCTATCCCGAAGATACCGTCTCTTCGTGTAGCTATTATTGATAGATTTGTAGAAAATGACTGGGTTAAACAAGTCAAGGGAAAATATGGAGGGCCAAAACCAGCAAATTTGAGTTGGAAGCAGTTTTATGATTTATTAGATAAAACATTAGATGAACTTCCTTCTTTGGACAAAAAAGTTGCTTGGAGCATCAAAGAGGGCCACCTAAATCTATTAGAATCTTTTCTAACAAAAGAAAATGAAATTGACTTTAACAAGATTTCAGAAAGTGAAGATATAAATTTATTAAGTTATTCCATTATGAAAAATGATATCAATATGGTTTTATGTTTAATTGAAAATGGAATCAATGTAAATTATTTAGATGAAAATAAGTTTTCACCTTTACATGTAGCTGTTCATATTGGAAGTTATGACATTTCAAAATTGCTCATTGATAATGGCGCAAAAATTAATCAAAAAGATAATCAAGGCACAACACCTCTTATTTTGGCATCAAAAAAAACACAAACAGATATGATTAAGTTATTGGTTGAAACTGGAGCTGATATAAATAAGCTCGATCAACAATCGTATTCAGCGTTAAGTTATGCTTTTTTTAATAATGATTTATCGGTTGCGGAATATTTGATTGAACATAAGGCAAATTTGAATTTAAAAGATCATTTTGAGCGATCACTGTTGCATTGGGCAAGTGCAGTGGGACGAGTAAACGTTACTCAACTATTGCTAGAAAATGGAGTAGATATAAATCAAAAAGATGCACTAGGTCGAACTGCCCTACATTATGCATCTCAAAACAACCATATAAACTGTATTAAATTACTGTTTAAATATCAGGCAAATTCTTTAATCAAAGACAACTATGATGACACACCATTAATTGTGGCTGCATTTTTTGGAAATAAAGAAGCTACAAGTTGTTTATATGAATCTTCAGGAATGATTTAATAGAGCATAGCCATAATTTTGTCACCTAAAATAGAGTTGATGGTAACGCAAATTTCAATTTTATCTTGATATGTTTCTGAATGAATGTGACCATGTTGATGGATTAAATTGACTATGTCCATTCTATTGTATGGGATAAAAAATGTAGTTTTTTTGTTAAAACAGTCTAATAAGTGTTGCAGTTGGGTTGTAAATTCGTCTAAATCAAATTGATGTAAAATAGAAACAGTTAGTTGTGGAGTATATTGACTAATTATTTTTTTAACTGAATTAGGTTTTGAAACTTTATCCCATTTGTTAAATATATAAAGCTGGGGCTTGGATGACGCGTTCAATGTTTCAATAATATGAGATGATGTTTCAATACACCCCTCAAGTGTGGGAGAGGATGCATCAATAACATGAATAATAAAGTCAGATTCTGTTACTTCTTCTAAGGTCGAGTAGAATGCTTTAAC
>JAYOLY010000072.1:0-3475 GCA_038120575.1 Rickettsiales bacterium | reverse complement strand
ATCCAACAGTGTCAGTTAAAATTAATTGACCTTTGGATGGAAGTACTAGTTTTCTACTTGTAGGATCAAGGGTTGCAAACAGTTTGTCTTCTGCTAGCACATTTGCACGAGTTAATGTATTAAGAAGCGTTGATTTTCCTGCGTTTGTATATCCCACAATAGCGCCTGTAAGTATGGGTAGTGTACTTCGAGATTTTCGACGAATTGAACGATCTTGCTTTATTTTTGATAATTTCTTCTTGATAAAACTAAGTCGTCTTCCAATTTGGCGTTGGTCAACTTCTAGTTGCTTTTCACCTGGTCCTCTTGTTCCAATTCCGCCCCCTAATCGAGATAAATGTGTCCATAATCTTGTTAGTCTGGGCAAAAGATAGTTTAATTGAGCCATTTCAACTTGTAATTGAGCTTCATATGTTTGAGCTCGTTGAGAAAAAATATCTAAAATAAGTCCTGTTCGATCTAAAACTTTAATATTTAAGTCTTTTTCAAGAAATTTTGATTGGGCTGGTGTCAGATCATCATCAATAAGAAGGCAAGCAACGCAATGATCTTTACAGTATTGTTTAATTTCTTCAACTTTACCTTTACCAAAATATGATGTGAAATTGGGTTTATCAAGTTGCTGTGAAAATGTCTTGATGACATCAATCTTTGATGTATCGGCTAGCTGAATGAGCTCTTTCATAGACTCTTCATGGGTCCAGCGTGCTTTTTTTAACTTATAATCAATTCCAATTGCAATGGCTTTCATGAAGTTAGTTTAAAGCATTTAATTTTTTTGTTAAATACAGCTTATCTTCTATAGTTAATGTGTTGAAAGACAGTAGTTTTTCTAATTTATTGGTTACGTCTGGAGGATTAACCTGGACTAAAAGATCAACATACAGTTGAATATAAGTATTATCTTGTGATTCTGTGTAAAAATAATCTAAAAGTTTATAGCTTTGAAAATAGTTCTCACGTTTAAAAAATAAATATCCCGCTAATCCTGTAAATTTAATTGTTGTGTGTTTATGAGATTTAAAATCATTATAAAATGTTAACGCGTCATCATAGTTTTGGGTTTGTATAAGTAACTCCAAGATATCCGAATTAATTGTATTGTGGTTTTTGGCTTTAAAGTAATTAGACGATTGCTTATTTGAATTAAGTGCTTTAAAAATAAAGGGCTGGGCTTTTTTTAACGCATCAAGCGCAAGATCATAGTAGCGAAGTCTTCTATAAATCTCAGCCATTTTCATGAATGATGTAAAATATCGCTGATCAATTTCAACACAACGTTGATAGTAATATAGCGATTCTGTTATGCGTTGATTAAAAAACAACAGATTGGCATAGTTTTCTAAAAATATTGGGTTTTCAAAATCAGACTGTGAGGCTTTTCGTGTATTATCAGATGACTCTTTAATGAGGTTCCGAGATAGTGTGGGCGACTCGTCTTTGACAACATAAGCCAATCGGTTTTGTAGAGCAGACACTCTTGAATAATACCAGGGATTGACAGCGTCTAATTGTTGAATAATTTGATACGATTTAATGGCTTTGTTGAGGACTCTAATTTGTTCGTTTTTATCCTTAATAAGTGGCAAAAATCGTTCAATATCTCGATTCATCATCACGGCATATTGAGCTTCCCAAGGATAATGCTTAGTTGCTTTTTCATATTCATCAATAGCATATTTATAGCGATAAAAGTATTGAGGTTTTTTTAAGGCAAATTCCGAATTAAAATAAGCTTGTCGATAGGCTAGTTCAGAAATGACGGGTTTAAAGCATATAAAAATAGTGATACAAGAAGCCACAAAGGCAAGAGCAATAAGAACATAGGATTTGAGAGTTAATTTTAACGTGATGGGTTTTGATTTATTGCTCATTATTAACAAAACTTAGTCCTAGACCTAATATTAAATAAAATACATATAACGTAGCAACAACACCAAAATTAAATAAAACTTGAATCAGATAAATCAGGGCACCACTCATTAATGCAAGGATAAAAAAGCGATGTTCTTGATAATAATATTTATTAAATAGTCTTAACATTAAATAAAACCAACCCCCAATGATAAAGACATAATAAACAATAAACCCAATAAGTCCTCGTGTTACTAGCGTATTAAGATACTCATTGTGAAGACGATCTGGGGTAAAATTATGCCCACCTTCAGCTAAGGCATATTTAGGATGCCTATATTTTGGATAAAAATATCGAATACTATCTGGCCCTGATCCAATTAAAGGATAATCTAGAAACCAAGGAATAGCACTTAACCACATATATAAACGAGCATTGTTTGTGGTGTTATTAGACAAGTTAGTCATTCTTTTTTGCATATTTTCTGCAACTTTCAAATTGTTTTGTGATGTTTGAACTATATCTGATTTAAAAAAAGGAAATAGAACAACAATACTTAGCATAACCAAAAATAAAGATACTGCTTTTATCCGAGTTCTAAAAAATGTGTTGAATAAGAAATATAGAGTCGTCAGTATAAATCCAACAAATATGACGATGTTAATACTGAGTTCAATTAAGTTTAAGGAATACAATTGAGCAATATTATTAATCAAAATAGTAGACTGAGGAATTAAGGTAATCAACAACATAAACAACAATGTAATAATGATGTTGAAGCGCATCTCTGAACTAATATGGTTAAACTGAGGAAGAAGCTGTTTATATAAAAACAGAACTAAGGAAAGAAGATAAAAGAAATTAATTAAATTATAATTAAAAAATGATATTCCCATTAAAATAAATGAAATAACTATAATGGTGAGGGTCTTTTTGTTTATAAATTGACTTAACATGTAAAATAAAATTAATGATACAAGCATAAACACACTTCTGTAAGTTTCAAAGAAAGATAAAGAAAATATCTTATGCAAATCAATAAAGTTTAAAGCAATTAAAGAAAAAACAAATAATGAAGTAAGATACGTTGAACTATTAAATGCTCTTTTTGACGATAAATTTAAAAATAATAAATGGGAGCAAAAAAAGAAAAAACCAAATATAATTTGAGTCGTTGGCGAATGTAAAAATAACTTAAATATAAACGCTAAATTAATTAAAAAGAGGCCAAGAAATTGTTGAATAATGTCAATTAATTCTGTTTTAAATGCAGGTTTTTTGTCAGATAAAATAAAATGACAAAAATAAAATGCCATTCCAATTGAAAATCCTACAAGCGTGGCTCGTGAATATGAGAGAATCATAGCATAAAATAAGGTAATAGAAATGATAAACGTGGTTCTGTATAAAAATAGTTTAAGGTCGTAATTAACGTTCATGATAAAATACACAGCTAAACAACAAAGCAGAGCTAGAAATTGAAACGGATCAAGATGAAATTGATTAGTCAACGAGACAGCAAAAAAAACAACCGCAAGTATTCCTAAAGTTATCACAGTGCGAAACGTAGGAATTAACGTTTTGTAAGGTCTTAGTGCAACGATGCCGGCACCTAGAAAA
>JAYOLY010000071.1:0-7728 GCA_038120575.1 Rickettsiales bacterium | reverse complement strand
CTCATCAAGCCTCGCAGTCAGTGCATCTTTAGCATCCTGTTTAGCTTTATCTAGAGCTTGTTGAGCCTCAATGGCAGCTGTGATTTTAGCTTGAAGAGCCTCAATTCGAGTTTTAATGTCATCTTTTTGTTGATCAAGCTCCCGTTGAGTTTGTAATGGGGGATTGCCTAAGCCAGTAATCTTTGTTTTCAATGCTTCAATTTGCGCAGTAAGATTGCCTTTGTCCTCTTGTTTCAGTGGTGAGTGTTCTAAGTTTCGCCTAACACCTTCAAGCTGCTTTATCCATGCATCTTGAGCAGCCTTAAGTTGGGCTTGAAGAACTTGTTGAGCCGCATCAATGGCAGCTGTGATTTGAGCTCTAAGAGTATCAATTTGAGTTTCAATGGGTTGTTGTTGTTCCTCAAGCGCATCTGGAGTTGTGATTTCATCTAATTTGTCAATTTGTTGTTCCAAGTCATGAATTTTCTGCTCAAAGCTTTTCCTTACTACATCTTCCAGTGTTGCGGGATTTTTATTAATTTTTTCTTGAGTACCTCCATAAAGTTGTGTTAATAATTTTTCTTGAGCTTCCTTAAGTAGGGCTTGAAGATCTGGTTGAGGACCAGCGGCATTGGCTGCTAGGGTTGCCGCAGTCTCAAAATCTAAATAAAAATGTAACGATTTGTATTTATGTTCTATGCTTGGATCCTCAACTATTTCTTTATAACGTTTCATGAACTCTTCGATGCTTGAATCAGCAGTAAGTTGAGTTTGAGATTGTTGTGTTTTTATTTCGTTAAATTTTTGGATTCTTTTGCTATCATTGTCTTTCCCCTTTTGTTTATCTTCTTGGTTTCCACCTGTGCTTCCACCCGCTGTTCCACCAGTGCTGTCATCTCCAACAAAATATTTTTTTAACTCAGAATTTAATATGGTTAATAAATTTGAAGAATTTTCAGCTTTAGCTTTTTTAATAATACAATGCAATACCTCAACCCGGTCATGTTGATTTGAACAAAGCGAATAAACAAGTTCTACAATATTTTTTGCTGTTTTTATATCATCCTTATCATCTTTGGATTTTATAAATATTTCATCTGCTAGTGTTTGCAAATTTGTTAACTTGCTTGAATCTAGTTTGTTTAATAATTCATTAATTTCTTTTAACCGTTTATTATTGTCGCCATTAACATTTACTGTTGTAAGCAACGTTGAAACCTGTGATTTTCGTGTGTCGAGTTTGATTTGAAATGAATTGTTACCAACAGGCTGAGCAGGGGATATGCTGAAAACAGGAAAAACACTATAAAACGAGTATAGAAGAATAGACGATTGTAGTAAATTTTTTAAAGCAAGCAAAAGCATAGTTTTTTCCAATAGGTTTTTATTTAATAAAAGTGTCGAGTTTTAAGTTCAAATTGGCTAAATAGTAAATTCCCATTTTGAACATGATTAAAACATCTATAGAATTATCGAAATTAGGTATAAAAAAATTTCATTTTTTAGTAAAAAAATATAAAAAATATATAAAAAATTAAAAAAAGCAGGGTTTTTATAAAAAAATTACAAGCTGTTAAGAGATGATATTACTGATAGGCCGATAATATTACTCGAGCATCATCGAGCAATTGGTGGCTGTTGTGTTGTGTTGATGTTTCAGCATACAAGCGCGCAACAGGTTCTGTTCCAGACAAACGCATAAGAAGCCAAGAATCATCTTGAAACATAATTTTTAAACCATCAAGTCGAGAAATATCTTTAATAGAGAATGAAAAAAATGGGGCTAAATCAGAGTCAGACAAACTTAAAAAATCCTGTGTTAACAACTCTTTTTTGTCTTCATTATAGCGACATTCATCTTCAAGAAAGACACTTGTTCCAATCTTGTCATAAAGATTTTGGCGTAACTGATGCAGCGATTGACCTGTTTTAAGGATAATCTGAGCAAGTAATAAAGCCGGTATAAAGCCACACTTTTCAAGTGTATGCGAAGACAGACTAAACCCTCCAGAGGATTCAACCGCCAAACCCAGTTTGTTTTCAGATCGACATTGTGTTAAAAATGCTGAAAAATGCTTAAATCCAACTTTCGTTTCAACATAGTCTATGTCATGATATCGACACAGTTGCCTAACCAATCTTGATGAAGCAACCGTTGTAACAATGCCTTTAACAGCTCGACCTGAAGTAATCAAAAAATCGCATATAATTGCCGTACTTTCTTCTGGAAGTAAATGAATGCCTTGGTTGTCAAGAACAACATGACGATCGCCATCAGGGTCATTAGCTATACCTAGCTGAGCATGGGTTTGACTGATGGTTTTTTTCAATAATGATAACGACTCATATTTTGTTGGGTTGGGTTCTATACCCTTAAAACAAGGATGAGGATCTGCATGAAGCATCGTCAATAATTGAGGAGGGTTGAGTTGAAAAAATCGTTCCCAAATGGCTTTGCACGATCCGTGTTTGCTATCTATACCAACAATTAATGGGGCATAGTTTATGTCCGATTGAGTTGATGATTCCACCACCTGTTTTAATGCTAGGCAAAAGTCGTCATCTGCATTAACAAACCGAAAATCAGCTTTTTTTTGGGTCTCAGGTGGACACCCATCTTTCCAAAATCTATTAGCGTGTTGTTCAATGGATGCTGTAATGGTTTGATTGGCAGGAGCTCCAGTGGCATCATTAAATTTTAAACCGTTGTAGTCAGCCCCGTTATGAGATGCCGTCAACATAATCCCACCATCCAGCTGTTCAGTTTGAATATACCAAGACAGCAACGGTGTTGGACAAACCGAGTCAAATACATCCACAGCAACACCATAAGCCGTTAAAGTTGACACAACTGTTTCTGTAAACGAGCCAGCAGACAACTGAGCACAATTTCCAGAACGAGGATCATAGCCAAGGGCTAGCCGTGCAGACGACTTGGCAGCTAAAACATATTCTGCAATTGCCGCACAAATACAACGTACATGATCTATCGTAAAGGTGTCGCCAATAATGCCTCGATGCCCTGATGTTCCAAATGTAATAGCTTGTTTTGATTTCACCTCAATAGTGTAGCAAAACAACACAGTTCAAACCAGTTGCCAGCAACTTAAACGAACAAAAGACTGTTGCAAACCAAACATTTTCGTTATAGTAGATTTATTGTTTAAATTAAACTCTTGCCGAGATGGTGGAATTGGTAGACACGCTAGCTTGAGGGGTTAGTGGAGGGATCTCCGTGCAGGTTCAAGTCCTGTTCTCGGCACCAAAAAAAGAACTACAGATGACACAAACTAAACAACTTACATGGACACCAAACAATCCTGCCATCATGGGAATTGTTAATTTAACCCCAGATTCATTTTCAGATGGAGGACATTATCAAACATACGATGTGGCAATGACTCGTATCGAACACTTAATTCATGCAGGAGCAACTGTCATCGATATTGGTGCCGAATCGACTCGACCAGGGTCGGACGACATTGATGTGTCCACAGAACTTAAGCGATTGGAAAACGTATTAAAAAATTTCAAAAAGCAGTTTGATGTTGTCTTATCATTGGATACAAAAAAACCAACTGTCGCATCGTTCGGACTCGATCTTGGTGTTGATATCATCAATGATGTATCTGGTGGAACAAACCCCGATATGAGAGCTGTTGTTGCAAGATATCAAGCCCCCATTATAGTGATGCACATGCAACATAACCCAAAAGTGATGCAAAACAATCCCAGTTACAGCGATGTGGTGGTGGATGTAAAGACATTTTTTGAACAACAAATCGATATATTAACTCGAGATGGAATTGAATCCATTTTACTTGATCCTGGAATTGGGTTTGGAAAAACGTTGCACCATAACATCGCATTGCTTCAACACCTCGAAACATTTCAATCATTACAAAAACCCATAGTGATTGGAACCTCAAAAAAATCGTTCATCAGCAAGATAACGCAAGAAGAAGGAACAGATCGACTTGAAGGAACGGTTATTTCTAATTTTATTGCACTTCAAAAAGGTGCTAGTATGATAAGGGTTCATGATGTTGTAGCAGCTAAAAAAGTGGTGCAACTCCACCAAGCATTTAAGGAGACTGTATGATTAATTCTGTTTATGTTGCATTTGGATCAAATATTGGCGACAGAGAAGACTATATTATGAAAGCCATTCAACTTTTAACAGATCATAATGATGTCGATATGCATCTATGCTCATCTATGCTTGAAACAAAGGCTGTGTCTCAGCTTCCACAACCCAATTACTTGAATGCTGTTGCAGCTTTTAAAACCATTTTATCTGCCCGTGAATTTTTTGAACTAACACAATCAATTGAACAAAAATTGGGACGATTATCAAAAGGAAATTACGATCCTCGAACAATCGATCTAGACATCATTTTGTTCAATGATGAAGTCATTTCTGACGACGATTTAATTGTGCCTCATCCCTTAATGCACGAACGAGAGTTTGTTTTGCGTCCGCTTCTTGAAATTAGTCCATCACTTCGTCATCCCATATTTAATCTTTCGATGAGTCAATTAATGGAAGAAATCGCATTGCCTACACTGTAATCATGCTTAACCTAGATCAATTTAAATCTAAAGCCATCGAGTTTGCAGCTACACTTAAAGCCGGAGATGTTTTGTTGCTTAATGGGCCAATGGGGGCAGGAAAAACCACTTTTGTAGGCGCATTAACATCTTTTTTTAACTATTACGATGCGTCTTCTCCAAGTTTTACTCTTGTCAATCACTATCCAACAACAATTCCAATCTTGCATATGGATTTATATCGTTGTACATCTGAATCCGACATTTTACTCCTCGATCTAGATCATTATTTTGCCAAAGTCGACCACATTATCATTATTGAATGGGCACAAAAAGCTCCGTGGTTAAACAAGCAATGCAATTATCTGATCGATATTGTTGTAAACAACGACCAAACACGCCAACTAACTATTCAACATCAAGATAAAGCAACACGTTGATACGAGCGTAACATTGCGCTGTGAGATCGAGATTGGACCTTAATTTCGTCCTGACTTGCCTTAATAACTTGTTTGTTTAATGGTGAAAACATAGATTTTTTTTCTTTAAAAAAACGTTTTACCATCTTATCTTCCAAAGAATGAAACGACAAAATGGCTATCTTTCCTTCAGGAGCTAGAATCTGTTCAAGCTGAGACAAAAATGTGCTTAACACTGTTAATTCCTGATTAACTTCAATGCGAAGAGCTTGAAACACTTGTGACACGGTTTTGATATACTTGCGTCGATTGTTTTTAAAAAAATAACTTTTTTTAATCAACTCAATTAAATCAAATGTGTTATTTGTGCCTTGTTTTCGAGCATCAATAATGTGTCGAACTAAAATTTTGTTTTGATGCAAATCACCATAATGATAAAACATGTCAGACAGGTCTTCTGCACTATATTGATTTAGAATATCAACAGCTTTTAAGCCAGCTTCCTGATTCATTCGCATATCCAAAGGAGCATCATATTGAAAACTAAATCCACGAGTCTGTGAATCCAATTGAACAGACGACATACCTAAATCGATTAATATTTTTGTCACGGTGGGAAAACCAGCATCTTTAAGACAAGATACCGCTTTTGAAAAATTAACATTGTATAGGGCCACATTATCTGCACCTGAAAAGTGTTTTTGACAAAATTTGATAGCCGTTTGGTCTTGGTCGATTCCAATCAAAAATCCGCTCGGGCCAATCAACGATAACATAGCTTCACTATGTCCTGCATAACCAACAGTTGCATCCAACACAATGTCTCCACGTTGCAAATCGAGTTGTTGAAGTGTTTCTTTCAGTAAAACAGGATGATGTAAACTAGCCATACACACACGTCCTTATCAAGTGCTTAATTGCAACATCAGTTTTTTTTGTAATGGTAATTAAACCGACACGACAATCTAGCTGATGGCGTTGATTCAAGTAGCTTATAAATGTGTCATCATGACTAAACGGCGAGTGAATGTCTCCATCATATGTCATTAACTCGATATCCCATAGATCGTGTTGATGAAAATATAACAACGCAGCTGCCGCCATAACATCCCATAATTTTACATTTGCTTTGTAAAAAACATCACACTGTCCTAAATACAAATCAATCAAAGACACGCCCAAGGCATGAGTAGAATAAATAGGGTAGTTAAGTTGCGATGAAATGCGTTCAAAAAGGGCTTTTTCTTCAAGTCGACTAGGATAAAATTCCGAACACAATCCCGACTTGATCTTGCTTGATGGGTGCGGCGCTACATCCTTGGCGCTGTAAAGTTTTTGCTCGGCAGGAAACCCAATACACGTCAAAAAAGGAGCTCCTTGATAAAGACAAACCACATTCATGCAATAGGTTTTCTTTCCATTTACATAGTTACTGGTTCCATCAATGGGGTCAATATACCACTGGTATCCTGTTGATGTCAGACAGTCTTTTTGAAATTCTTCACCAATAATGTGATGATCAGGAAAACTTTTTTTAATCCAATACCGAAGCAAATACTCAATCCCTTTATCCATGTCAGTCACCAAATCAAACCGTTCGTCTTTGTGATTAACATCAACAACAGATTGTTTTTCAGCAATAAATTGGCACAAAAAAGGAAGAAGGTGTTGAAGCGCCTCAAACAAATCAGCTTCCCGAGTTAAAACGGTGTTCCAAACAGTATAAAACGACAGGGGTAAATCGATATACAACGACTCATTTATTTTTGGAGCCAGAGAATTAATAGGTTCAAGCGTCGTTATTTCTGTCATAAGTGGTAAAAACAATCGACATGTTTGGGCGTCTAATTGCAAAACTAAAGCATCGTTCATAGTGTCATCTTAAACTAAATTGTGGGTTCAGACTACCGAAAATCTTGTCTATGTATCCGCTGTTGGGTATAGTAGAGTTGTGATTATACGCGTGATTGTTCTATTCCTATCAGTCTCAACCTTGTCTTTGGCAAACGTTGAGTTGTCAGAGTCATTACTTCAGCGTGCGAAACAATTAAATATGCCCATTGAAACACTGTACAGATCGCCAAGCTCAACGCCTGTTATACTTCAAACAGACTCAATCAAACTATTGTTAAATCAAAAGATTCTTAAAGGACAAGGAAACAACATCATTCAATCACAACATGGCATCATTAAAGCCGATCAAATTGAGTTTGTTCAAACCAATTCTGAAATTAAATTTTTTGGCAACGTAGCTCTTCGATACAATGAAATGAAATTGAATAGTAATGAAGCCTATGCTAAAGTAGTTGAAGATACTTTCATCGCAAAAAATGATGTCAAATTTAGCTTTGAAGATTATAAATCTACATCCCAAAAAGCAATGTTTGATAGTCAATTAAACCAAGTTGTTTTTGAAGGAGATGTCGAAATATCATCCCCTCAACAATTTGCTAAAGGTGACAGTATCATATTTGATTTAACACAAGAAACGTTTTTATCAAAAGGAAAGGCAAAAATAAAACTTTCAAAGGATGATATTCAATGACACTTAAAGAAGATTTAGATGTACTAGAAAAACTAGATTCATTCTCACCAGAAGATATTTTTGATGTCATCATTGTTGGAAGTGGTCCTGCTGGGATGTCAGCGGCTATATGTGCAGGTCGTGCGAAACTCAAAGTGTTGATGATTGATAAAAGTTTGCCAGGTGGCCAAACGTCAACAGCCTACAAAATCACCAACTATTTAGGGTTGCCCAGTGGAAAATTAGGTCCAGATC
>JAYOLY010000070.1:1565-7742 GCA_038120575.1 Rickettsiales bacterium | reverse complement strand
GAATAACCATCAATAATTAAAAGTGTTTTCATCCAGTAAAAATTATACCAGATCAACCACAAAAGACATACAAATCAAAAACAATCTCAAAATTATGTAACAAAAAGGATAAAAATGATACACTAAAAAAAATGAAAAAAACAATAATTATTGATGGAAAAAAACGCTTTCAGAATCAATATGAAACAGTCAACATCACAATCTGCAATAATAAAATAATTGGAATGGGGTATTTACCAGATGACGAAAACTGCAAACAAATAAATGCAAAAAACCATCTACTTGTACCCAATATTACAAATTTAGGACAACTCTTTTGTTCAGAGGATGAAATATTATCAAATAACGGAGTTTCTAATATTAATCCAGAAACACATAATGTCATAACTAGTAAAAACATAAATAAAAATATAGATTTTATTATTCACCCAGATCTTCCCTACGATGAAGATATAGAAAAAATAACAACGATCCAAAAAAACTTAAAAAAACCCATTATCACAAAAGTTCAATCAAGCGAAATGAGTTTTTTGATTGAAAGATACAAAGAAAAAACTACACAACTGCACTTAATTCTTACAACATACGATAAATATATAGAGACTACTGTAAATAATAATTTATACAAAAACATTACATTTGGCCTAGAACTTAACAATATAGAAAAAAAAGACTATGAACATGTTTTACATCTATTAAGAACAAAAAAAATCACATCAGTAACAACAAAAAACAATAATGACCTCATCCCTTTGCTATACAACATTGCAAAAGAAAGCTTACCCGAAATTCTATACACACTTTTTGATGAAAACTTTTCAAACATTTTTGGAATAAAAAATAAGCATTTTGCACTATTACAAAAACCAAATTTAACAGGACTTTACATTCCTAAAGAAGACTCAGAAACGCTATCAATTTTAATGACAATATCAAAAGGGACAATTAAAACTTCATAAAAAACCTATAGGCTAGTCAAACATAATATACATAATTTATAATATAATTTTTGAAATAAGGAGATCAACAATGACAGTAAAATTTACAGAAGATCACGAATGGATCAAAATTGAAGATAACATCGGAACAGTTGGAATTAGTAAACATGCAGTCGAAGAACTTGGTGAAATTGTTTTTGTTGAACTTCCTGAATTAAATTCAAAATTCAATCAAAAAGATGAATTTGGCAGTATTGAATCTGTAAAAACAGTATCATCTCTTTATATTCCTGTTTCTGGGGAAATCATAGAAGTAAATAAAAACCTTGAAGATAAACCTGAATTAATAAATGACTCAGCTGAAGAAAATGGATGGATTGTAAAAATCAAAATAAATAATGAAAACGAGTTAGAAAATCTACTTAACAAAAATGAATACGACCTGTTTTTAGAATCATTATAATAAAGCTAACTAACTTACTTAAAAGCTAAACTAATTCAGATATTTTTTATTAAAATTTATCTATATTAAAATCAGTTTGATTATAATGAAATAAATACACAGAAAAAATTTTATTTTGTAGTAAAAAAAGTTAAGTAGTGATACCTAAGCGTTAACTGTTTCTAGTGCTTTTTTTACTGTAATACCAATCTGATCAGGAGAATCAACTACATGAACACCACAAGCTGCTAATACTTTCTTTTTAGCTTCTGCAGATTCATCAGCACCCGAAACTATTGCTCCTGCGTGCCCCATTCTTCTTCCAGGAGGTGCTGTCTGTCCTGCTATAAATGAAACAACAGGTTTTTGAATATTATTATCTCTAATATACTCAGCTGCTTCAATTTCCATAGAACCGCCAATTTCACCAATCATTACAATGGCTTCAGTTTCATCATCTTGATTAAACATTTCCACTAATTCAGCCATTTTGGTTCCAATAATTGGATCTCCTCCAATACCAACACAAGTAGACTGTCCTAGACCTACACTACAAAGCTGATGTACAGCCTCATAAGTAAGAGTTCCAGACTTTGATATCACACCAATCTTACCTTTTTTAGCAATAAAGCCAGGCATAATTCCAACCTTAGCTCCTTCAGGTGTAAGTAAGCCAGGACAATTTGGTCCAATCAATCGAGATGTTGTATTATTTTTTACAAAGTTATAAGCCTTAGCCATATCGTTAACAGGAATACCTTCTGTAATACAGACAATAACTTCAATACCTGCATCAGCAGCCTCAATTATTGCATCTGCTGCAAAAGCTGGAGGAACAAAGATTAAAGATACATTAGCACCAACTTTTGCACGTGCTTCAACACACGTATTGAATACTGGAACTTTTCCATCAAGAACAAACTGACCGCCCTTGCCTGGAGTAACTCCACCAACTACATTATTTCCATACTCTAAACACTGTTCAGCATGAAAACTTCCTTCTGAGCCAGTAATTCCTTGAACAATAATTTTTGAATCTTTATCAACTAAAATTGACATAATTAACCTCCAACTGCCTCAACAACTTTTACTGATGCTTCTTCTAAAGTAGCCGCTGGAATAATTGAAACTCCAGACTCTTCTAAAAGTTTAATTGCAATGTCGGCATTAGTTCCAGCAAGTCTTACAACAACAGGAACAGTTAATTCAAGTTCACTTACGGCTTGAATAATACCATTTGCAACTCTATCGCATCTTACAATTCCACCAAAAATATTAATTAATACAGCTTTCACATTTATATCAGACAAAATAATTCTAAAACCATTTTTTACTGTCTCAACATTAGCTCCACCACCAACATCTAAAAAATTAGCAGGCTCACCACCTTTAATTTTTATAATATCCATAGTTGCCATTGCTAAACCCGCACCATTAACCATACATCCTACGTTTCCATCAAGTTTTATATAGTTTAAGTTGAACTTACCAGCCTCAACTTCAGTTGGATCTTCTTCGTAAACATCTCTCATCTCAACAATATTTTTTTGTCGATATAATGCATTAGAATCGAAGTTAAACTTTGCATCTAATGCAAGAACATCACCTTGATCTGTTAAGACAAGAGGATTGATTTCAGCTATTGAAGCATCGGTTTTAACATAAGAATTATAAAGACCTATAAGAATTTTAATAGCTTTTTTAAGTTGATCACCTTCAAAACCTAATGAGAATGCCAAAAATCTAGCTTGATATGCTTGAAAACCTAATAAAGGATCTACCCATACCCTCATAATTTTTTCAGGATGTTTTTCAGCAACTTCTTCAATATCCATTCCGCCTTCAGTAGAAACCATGATGACATTTTTAGATTTTGAACGATCAAGAGTAATAGCGACATAATATTCTTTACTAATATCAATGGCTTGAGCAACCATAATCTTTCTAACTAATTGTCCGTCTTTTCCAGTCTGAGGAGTGACTAGATTCATTCCTAATATATTTTTACCGTGTTCTAAAGCAGACTGCTTATCAGGACAAAACTTGACGCCTCCGCCCTGTCCTCTACCACCAGCGTGTATCTGTGCTTTGATAACAAATTGAGAACAATTGAATTGCTGAGAGACATTATCTATAGCAGATTCAAGTTGATCAATTGAATCAACAACAACACCATCTTGAATGGCTACGCCAAACTCCTTTAAAATTTCTTTTGCTTGATATTCATGTATTTTCATAATGAAAAACTATAGCAATTATTTAAATATCTGTACATATTTTTTTTCAAAATTATTTTATTCTTTTTATAACAGCTTCAAGAATCTTTTTAAACAAATCCGAATATTTATTGTTAGGCACATCATTTAATACCATCAACGCATTTTTAAAATAATGATTAGCTTCTGCAGTGGATTTTTTAACAAAAGCATCAGATTTTGTTTTTTTGTTAATTAATAAAAGACATTCTTTTTTATTTTCTAAATTCAAACTCAAAAGAAGACTTTGCTCAGACTCATTGCAATCCTCCAGTAAAAATTTATATGGCAATGTTAAAAGTCCTTTTGAAATATCTTGTAAATATTCTTTTTTTAGCTGACCATCAATATCTTTTAAGTCTAAATAATCGTCTGTAAATTGAAATAATTTACCAAACTCAGTAGCAAACATCTTAAATGCATTTAGCTGGGTGTTTGCCCCCCCTGCTAAATGAACTGCACATAAACAAGCTGCAACAAATAAATCTCCAGTCTTCGCAGATATAATTGTGTTATACGTCTCAACATCAAAAGCTTCAGATTTCTGATTATTTAATTGAATTAGCTCTCCATTACACATAGAAAAAACAGCATCACTTAATAAAGAAAGAACTTCAATTGAACCTATTTCAGCAATCAATTTTAAAGATACAGAATACAAGTAAACCCCTAGTATTACAGCTACCTCATTTCCCCACTTTTTATGAATAGTTTTTTTCATCCGTCTAACATCACCGTTATCTATAATGTCATCATGTACCAAACTAGCCATATGAATAATTTCAATAGCAGCGCATAACTTATGAAGATCTTTAATTTGTTTATCTGAAGACTCTATTGACAATGAATAGTAAGTTAATAGCGTCAAAATTGGTCTTAACATTTTGCCTTTTGATTGCAAAAGATAGTCCATTAATTCTTGTGCAAAATCATTGTTTTGATTTTTTAAAACATCATGTAAAAGATGATTAATTGCTGCTAAATCATTTTTTAATAAACTAGTTATTTTGTTTAACATAAATACTTAAAACTAACTCAAATTCTCACAAATATAGTCAACATCAACATATTCTTCGAATATAGTTTGGATTTTATCAATTTTGTCTGATTCCTTATGCCCAATTTTAAAAATCATATTGTTGATTTTTGTAGCAATTGTAAATGAATCTTCTTTAACCAATATCAATGGAATATGTGCACGTTTTATTAAATTTAAAACTCGATCATGCGGCATATTTCCACCAGTTAAAACAATTCCAGAAATAAAGTATACCACTTCAGAATCAAGAATATTCCCACACAAAGCAGCCATAATTAACCCTTCGCGTGTCGAGGGAACAATAAAAAGTGAATTTGGAGTTAAAGCACTCAATACTTCATGAGGAACAGAATCTCCAATAACACATTTTTCAATTATATTTTGCAAACCCAATTCACTTGAAAGCAATGTTCCATCAACTTTAGAAAAAACAGACTCAACCGTTGGCGAATTCAACGTTTCAACAAAGGGAATACATCCTAATAAGTTTAGATTATGTCTTTCTAAAGACTTTCTAATATACTTAGAAATCTTTTCGTATTTATCTTGTTTAACTTTGTTTACAATGACACCTAATATTTCGACACCTAGTTTGTCAAAAACCGACTTATTCAGGATAATCTCATCGATAGATCTACCAATACCACCTAAAGAAACCAAAATCACTTTGCTATTAAATAATTTTGCAACATCAGCATTAGATAAATCAAAAACAGACCCAACACCAGCGTGTCCAGTTCCTTCAATTAATAAAAAATCATTATTTTGGATTAATCTATCATAAGAATTATTTAATTTTTGAATGTAATCATTTCTTCTTGGATTATCTAAATAGGAAGTAGTAAACCCTGGGGGAACAGCAATTGGACTCATATCTTCAAAAGAATCTTGCAAATCATACACACGTTGAAACAAAACAGCATCTTTGTCTACTTTTTTTTCATCAACTACTTGATACTGTTGGCCTACAGGCTTCATATAAACGACACGATCAAAGCGCTTTGTCATTGCATAAAACATACCCAATGAAGCCATTGTCTTACCATCATTTTGTCTAGTAGCTGCAATAAAAATTTGCTTTTTTGATTTATCGTTCATCGCCAAAAAAATTTTATCACATTGAAGCAAGAGATTAAATTAAATTATTTCAATGTTTAAAAACATCAATTTTTTTTATAAAATAAAAGTATGGATCCAAAAAAAAATAAATTACTAAAATTTTCAATAAATATATTGTTGGTTACCCTATTTTTAAATTCATGTACAAAAAAAAATGACACAATTAAAGATTTAATCACTTTAGACCAAAATCACACAGAATATTTAAGTAATATAGACACAAAAAAAAATCATATTCCGTGGTATTATCAAAAAATTATTTTTGAAAATTTTAAAAGAAAGTACTATTCACCATGGACAAAAAAAAGATCTCACATAAAAAAATCCACGTTAGACAATGAATATAAAAATATTTCATCCAAACAACGATTTGGAGAAACTAAC
>JAYOLY010000070.1:0-1555 GCA_038120575.1 Rickettsiales bacterium | reverse complement strand
TTCCGAACTTTCAAAGATATGCAATCACAATAACCAACACAAACCTAAGAATTTTACCTACTTCAAAGCCTATTTTTTCAGGATTTACTGATGATTCTAATGGTTTTCCATTTGATATTATCCAAAATTCAACTATTCCAGCTAATACCCCCATATATATCTCTCACATATCCAAAGACAAAGGCTGGGTTCTTGTTGAAAGTTCTTATGCACATGGATGGATTAATATTAGAGACATTGCTTATGCAGGCCCGAAATTTAGAAAAAAATTTAAAGATCAATCAAATTTTGTTGCAATAAGCGATGATGATTTTCCAATTAAAACATTTTCAGGAAACCATTTATATAATGGATTCATTGGAATGATATTTCCTCTAATTAAGGAAAGCAAATACAATTACCACATACTAACAGCTAAACCATCCACTACACAATTTGCTTACATTGTAGAATCGGTCATTTCTAAAACAACCGCAGAAAAAATGCCTGTCCCATTAAATGTAAAAAACATTTCATCAATATGCAATAAATTAACCAATAAACCATATGGTTGGGGAGGTCTCTATAATAATCGAGACTGCTCCGCTATGATTAAAGATATTTATACCCCATTTGGAATTTGGTTACCCAGAAATTCAACCTCTCAAGCAAAAAATGGAGGTCTATTTATTGATTTAAAAAATCTAGATGAAACTGACAAAGAGGATTTCATCATTAAAAATGCAACTCCCTACCTAACATTACTATGGTTTCCTGGCCACATTATGCTTTACATTGGAGAAAAAGATCAAAGTCCAATTGTGTTTCACAACATCTGGGGAATTAAAACAAAAGATGAGAAAAAAAGAAAAATAATTGGAAAATCCGTCATTACCACTTTACAACCAGGTGAAGGATTAGAGAACCTTGATAAAACATCAAATTTTTTAAATAGAATTGAAGCTATGACCTTAATCGCACCTCGATATAATTAAAGAATTCATTAAAAATTTACTTTTTCTTTTTGAAAACCTAATTCAGCCTTTTCACAAGGTAAATATACAAAAAAAGTACTCCCTTTACCTTCTTCAGAAACAACATCAATTTTTCCAAAATGAAGAGAGATCGTGTTAAAAACAATAGATAAACCCAACCCAACATTGCCATATTTTGAGGAATAAAAGGGATCAAAAATTTGTTTAATTTTTTCTCTAGACATACCACAGCCAGAATCTTTAACAGAAATACAAATACCATCACGAGATATGTGATCTTTATCGTAGTATGACTGATCTCTAATAGAAATTTCTATAGAGCCTTTTTTTTCAATTGCTTGGATAGCATTTAAAATCAAATTGATAAAAACTTGATAAATACTATTTTCATCAATATAAACAGGTCTAGTTAAAGTAGTATCTAGACTTACTGTAATAAATCTTTTTTTGCATTCTGGCTGAGATACATCTTTTACAACAGTTAACAATGAAATAATATCAACAAAATTTTTTGAATTTGAAACGGGATTTCCATACCTAAGCATATTTGTAGATATTGATTTTAAACGTAACACAGAGTC
>JAYOLY010000069.1:0-8013 GCA_038120575.1 Rickettsiales bacterium | reverse complement strand
ACTTAAACTTCCATTTTCATCAAAAACTAATATAGTGTTTGCAGCTCCTGAGAAAGCTTGAGTCAAATTTAACTGACCTCCACTTGAAGGTCCATTAAAAATAAGATCGCCGTCTTTTAAATATAAATATCCCTTGTTTTGTCCTGAAGTATCAACAGGTCGTTGAATCTCTGAAAAACCCAATCCTCCAGAAATATTAATTAAATTGTTAAACGAAACAACATTATCAAAAACAATCGTATTTCCTGTAATTGTTAGACTATCTCCTATCGCAGTTAATTGTTTAAGTTTTATTTCATCAACGACCAAATTTCCAGACACGTTAAAATCTCCTGCTCCTTCAAACACATAGCTCTCACTTGGATCTGCAATTGTGCCTATTTCAAATTTATCTCTTACATATAAACTATTTGCTGTTACTTCATCATAAAATGTTGCTTGTGCTACTGTTATAGAATTTGCTTTTATCTCATTTGCAGACACTATCCCTGCCTCCATTGTTGTCACATTTAATGTCGCATCCAAGTTGAACTCTTCTAATATAGTTAATTGATTTACTGTTAATCCTCTTAATATTAAATCACTCTCTACATACAACCCATCTGCTTTTATGTTTCCTGAAACCTCCAGCTCTTCTGTTGGTGCTGATACATTTATACCTACATTTCCTCCGTTAAATATCGCCGCATATCGTGTTTCGCTTCCTACTACCTCTCCCATATCTACCTTCAATCCAATTAATTCTGGGCTACTGCCTGATTCTATTTCCAATCCTGAAAAATCCATCTCAAGTCCTATTGCTTGATTAGATACTGAACTACTTCCAAAACTGTTCCCTGACCCTGCACTGAAATCCATCTCTATTCCTTTTAAATTTTTAGTAAACTCATATGTCACTCCAGACTGTTCTGTTACAGCATCTCGTATACTTAACTCTATTTTTTCTGCTGTGTAATTTATATCATTGCTACTATCAAAATTCTGTTCAATATATAATCCAGTATTGTTTTGTATACTTCCCGCTAATGCCATATTTCCAGCTGAATCTACTGTAAACTTATCCCCTATTGTTAATGCATTAGCTGATACAAAATCAAAATACCCTTCCGTTGCTTTTATATCTCCCGATACAGTTAACAATTCTGTTAATCCAGACATATTAGTTTTTTCAACACCTATTCCTACTTTTCCATCTTTGTTAATGACAAATGATGCCGTAGTGACGTTCTCCCCAGAACCTTCAAAAAGCAACATAGTCTCAGTTGAATCTAGCTGCTTAACTTCCAACATAGCTTGCGGATTACTCACCCCTCCTATTCCCACTTTTCCATTATTTTTTACAACAAAGATATTATCACCTATCACACTATCTACTCGTAACAACGTGTCATACTCTTCGTTTGTATAATCCCCATCACTTTCAAAACTTTTTAAATGTAACAATGCACTAGGTTGAAATGTATCCCCTGACGATATTCCTACTCCTCCTCCTGAAAACAATGCTGCATACTTATTTGCTTGCGCACCTTCAAAATCTTTTACCAAATCACTAACATCAACAACCAAACCTATTGCTGTTTCACCATCTTTTAATCGTCCTGCTGCTAGCTTCTCCTCATATGTTCCTGCTCCACTATATCTTTGATCACTTCCTATTTTTACCTTCATACCCACTAAATTTGGATTATCGGAGCCACCTAAAGTATTTTGAACATTGATACTGACACTTTCTACAATAACAGTATCTCCAGCACTCATGCTACCTAAACTACTACTATTAATATCTGATCTTAATTCAATTGAATTGTATCCATCTTTTGATAATTTTAACCCTTCAGTTTCTGTCCACATTAATCCACCTGATGAACTTAAACTTCCATTTTCATCAAAAACTAATATAGTGTTTGCAGCTCCTGAGAAAATACTTGTTAAATTAATTGTTGTAGTTGATTCTGGGCGTCTAAAAATCAAATCATCATCTTGAAGATATAAATACCCTTTTTCTCTATCTAGAGAAGCAACATCTACACTACTATTGGAAAAACTTATAGCATCTTTAAATTCAACGGAACTATTAAAAGTAACAGAATTATCAAAAATCAAGGTCCCTGTACCAGAGAAAGTTAAATCATCTCCAGAATTACTATCTCCCATTATAAAATTAAGAGTAGATACAGTTAACGATCCAACAGATAAATTTCCAGATACTTCCGCATTACCTAAAACAGAAAAAGTATATTGAGGATTAGCCGTAGCAATACCCACATTACCATTATTTAAAATAACCATTCTCTCTTGCGGAGCACCAGAAACAGGATCTGTAATAAAAACCAACTTACTTGAATCTGATGATTGATGAACAGCAACAATACCAGACCCTTTATTTGCTGACGGCGCTCCATAATCATAATAAGGATAAAATAATATCCCTGTGCCTACACCACTGGATATTGCATCATTATTAATACCCAAGCGCATTGCATTCCAAGAGGTTGAGTCTGTAGAAGTAAAAGCCGTAGGATTAGTAACCCTAAAATCAAATTGATGAGTAGGTAAATTTGTACCAATACCTATTTTTGATACAGAATTTTTTATATAAAGTTGACCAGAATTAACATTAACATCTCCATTTACAACTAAATCAGATTGTACAGATAAACTTTCAACAAAAGCATTTCCTGAAACTCTCAAGACACCAGACTGAACATTTGTTGTACCAATAGACAATCCACTAACTTGAGAAAATTCACTAACCAATTTTGTACTAACATCAAGTTCATCGACTTTGAGTTTATTTATATCAACCTCACCTAATACATTCAAGGTATTGAAACCTGCTTCATCTACAATAAAATCTCCGTCATATTCCAAATTAGCAACTGTCATTGTATTTTTAACAACTAAATTATTAGCTGTGGCATCAATTAATGTAGCAGTGGTTGCATCTAATGAATTTACAGTAACTGAATTAAAAATAAAATCATCTGTTAACGTAATTGAATTTGCAAGTATATTTCCACTAACATCCAAAGCATAATCCGAACTTGGAGTAGCTATACCAATACCAACTGTACCCCCATTAAAAACAGCAGAATATCTATTTGAACTGCCTAAGCCTTCACTATCAGTAACATCAATGTAAAGACCATAAAGTTTACTATCTCCGACTAAAGATACATTATTGAATGACAAATCAATTCCTTTCATAATTGAGTCTTTAAAATTTGTATTTCTTGCAAAAGACATATTTAAATCCCAAAAAGTAATATTTTTATCTAAATTAAATTGCAAAGCATCATTACCTGATGTCCCATCCACTGAAACAAAAAGTTTTTGTAACATAAAATCAGTTTTTTCAGGATCATCTACATTATTTACAATTTCAAATAAAGCACTTGAATTAGATGTTCCAATCATGACACTCTGATCCGAAACCACAAAACGATTACTTCCTATATTCATAGTAGATGCAGATAAACCATCAGTTAAAATTAAATTATTAGCTGAAATAGTTCCAACTACGTCTAAATTAGATTGTGGTTCTAATGTTCCAATCCCGACTTGAGGACTTTGAGCAGTTCCAAAAACAGAAAAAGTGTCGTTAGCTTCATTAACTATTAGTGAGGGAACTTTTAACTCTCCTGAGAGATTAAATTTATTAGCTGAAACAACACCATCAACTTCTAAAGCAACTGAAGGATCTTCTACCCCAACACCAACATTTCCTCCAAGAAACACAGCTGCATACTTTGATGAATTAGCTACAAGAGTATTTTCTGAGACATCAATATATAAACCAATAGCTTTAGATTGATTTAAAAATTGTCCTGATGAACTCATCGCTATATCCAACAATTTAACAGTGACAGGGCTTCCGGAATTTCCCCAATCATCGTCAACTACCAAAGATATTTTTTCTTGAGTAATAGATTCTACAGAATTTAACAGTCCAAAACTATCTAATTCGGTTTCTATCTGCATAGCTATATCATTACCAAAGGTGACATTGTTAGAAACTGTAAAACTGTCACGTTGATTATAATTATGTATTTTTAAATTAGATGTTAGAGATAATTGATAGTTATTGTTATCCCAATAAATTGGAGCGATTCCAATTGTTGAATCATCTACCCAATAAGAAAAAGGACCACTCGAAGCTGGGCCATCATATTTTTGAATTGGAGATGAAAGAACTGTAGCTGAATCACCTTCAAATTGAAAATTCAATTGACCATCATCTACAAATAGACTTCCATATTGACCAGCATTTTCAAGCAATTGATCTTCAAAACGTATTCTTTCTAAGTCTAGATGGCCACCTAATTCTATTGTGGACCCAACATTTAATGATGTAAAATAAGCACCTCCATTAACATATAAAGCATATTGATTAGGATTTAAACCGAGCTGATCATACTCTGTATTACTCAAATTAATGACTATGTTATGTGTCGATCTCAATTCTCCATTAGAAGCTTCCGACCATCCAACTTCAAGACCTTCCAGCTGCTCTGGATTGAAAGCAACTCCATTAATATTTAAAGTAGAAACATTAAGAATACCATCAATAAAAACTTCAGAGGTATCAGATTGTGTAAAAACACCTACATTTGATGTTCCAATAGCTAGATCATTATTAAAAAAAACATTTCCAGAGACATCTAATGAAGCATTAGACGTTACAACACCTTTTCCTAAGACAAGAGAATTATCATGTAAAGCAAAAAAAGTTTGAGGATTACTTTGTTGATCAAAAGAAGAGAATGTAAAAAACTCTAACGTTTGTCCATTAGTATTAGCTGTAACTAATCCCATCTCGTAATAATCTGTTTCATTTATATCAAATGTTATTTTAGGTAATAAATTTAAATCATTTTGATTAGATAGTTCTAGAACTGTATTTGGAGTAGCTGTCCCAATCCCAACAGGTCCACCATTGTAATATGTTAAATAACCACCTGTTGAACTGGGGTCTGCCCAAGGTGATCCTGAAAAAGGCTGAATAGAAATAAAGGCTCCCGGATCGTTAGGATCTGATACAACTAGCTTATCGACTAATAAAGCACCTCTTACATCAAGTTTTCCTGCTGGGTTATCCGTTCCAACTCCAATATTTCCTGTCGATGTAATGACAACCTTATTTGAATCTGAGGTTGAAGGAACATCCGAATCTAAATAAAGCATATATTTTTCAGAATCATTCTCAGAGATATTAACTTGTAACAACGCATTAGACTCTGTTGTTCCAATAGACACTGAACCATTAACAAATAACCCTTCTTTTTTCGGCAAACTTTCATTGTACCCTATTCCAACAGCTCCATGCGAAGAAACAACGAACCTATCATCCACAGTTGAGACATCTGAAGATTGTAAAGTAAGTACATTTCCAGTATCTAAATTTCTTAAAACTGTTAAAGATGAATTTTCAACTGAATTCGTATTAACTCCCACGCCTCCATATGCCCTAACTAAAAATTGATTTGGAGCTGATGTTTCAAACCTATTTTCTGAAACAGAAGCATCAGAAAATACAAAAGAACCAAAATGCTTTGCAGTTGCGTAATAACCTGCAGCATAACTGTAATCTCCAGATGCAATATTTTTTAATCCTCCAGGTATTGATGCATAATCTCCAGATGCAATATTTTCACGTCCTCCACCAACAAAAGATGCATTTCCAGAAGCAATAGAATCAAGCCCTAATGCAACAGAATTTAGACCTATTTGATTTTCATCCCACTGAGTATCGGTTACTCTTCCAGCTCGAAAAGCAGCTTTGCCTGGATAAAAGAAAGATCGAGCCCCTGCACCAGAAATTGCTAATTGATCTTCAGCTGGAATAGCACCCTGTCCATAAAATGTTCCCTCAACTAAAAAACCAGAATTTCCAACAACATGTAAATTTGATTTTGGATCAAGTGTTCCTACCCCTAAATTTTTGTCTGAAAAAACAAAAATAGGTTGATCTAATTGACTTCCTTTTGAAATAACAAACGTATCAGGAGACGCTGAATCAATTCCAATTGTAAAAAAATCTGTATCTAAAATATCAAATGTAATTGCTGCTGTATGCGTTTCACTAGAAATCTCTAGTAAATTTACAGGAGTTGTTGTTCCTATCCCAACATTACCTAATTCGTAAAATAAAGATCGCTTATTTCCTTGAGTCCAAAATGAACCAGCTGAAAAAGCCGTATTAATAGGCTGCCCATTAACTAAAAAATTATCTGCATTAACTATACCAGAAACATCAAACTCATACTCCGGGGATTGATGACCTAATCCAACATTTCCAGATGCATTTACTAAAAAAACAGTATCACCTGAAGAATCTTTAATTGAAAAATAGTCCTCTTCTTCGTTACCTTGAATAGTAACCAATGCCGTAGGGTTTGAAGTACCAATACCTAACTTGTCATTCTTAAAAACAAGATTGCTAGTAGATGATAAATACTTTTGGTTTGTCCAATAAGGAATTTGATAATCATCTCTAGATGATTCATCCGTATACTGTACACCTGTTAAAGATAATCGTTTACTAGAATCTCCCCCGTCTTGAACATAGCCATAAAAATCATTACTATCAAATTCAATTGTACCAGGAACAGCCCTACTTTGAAGGGATCTGCTGATCACAATAGCGCCATCTAGCGTTAATAACTCTTGAAGATTTTCAGAAACACCTATCCCAACCTTACCACCAGAAGCCCCTGAGGTATTAAAAAAAATATCCTTATCATTTTGAGCAGGTTGCCAGGAATAAACCCCGCTCAAATAATCCATCAGAGGAACCCTATCAATTA
Source organism: Rickettsiales bacterium (assembly GCA_038120575.1). Taxonomy (GTDB): domain Bacteria; phylum Margulisbacteria; class Marinamargulisbacteria. The sequence goes on along the minus strand of JAYOLY010000069.1, from coordinate 1,207 downwards.
AAATTTCTTTAGCATTCATTGTTCCTTGAACATCTAAAACAATATTATAATTATTCCCGTTGTAAGTAATAACTTTTTGCGGATTATTTGTACCAATTCCTACAACTGCATCAGACTCATTAAAATAAAGAACATTTCCTTGTCTATTCCATGAAAATGTTTCTTTTATATCTCTTCCATCAATAGAAAAAGCAGAAGCATTGACAGTACCTTCAACATTTAAAGCATATCCTTCTCCCTGAGACACATCTCCAATAGAAACAGAATTGGAGTTTGGCTCTATCTTAAAAAAAGCGTCACCGCTACTATTTTTAACAATTAAATTAGAACTAACTTTAACATCAGAATCAAATTCCCCAGAAATATTAGATGCATCTACACTCAGTGCAGTTTCAGCAACAGCTGCTTGAATAGCATACGGAGTTGCAGTAAAAGGAATATAAACAATGTAACTATCATTTGTTTCAGTCCAAACTTGAACTGCTATATGAGGATTGGTTATATCAAAAATATCAGGAGTTAAAACATTATTATCACTATCTTTGTGTAATAAAAAACTAGCAAATCCATTAGAAAATTGTGTATCCCTATATGTCTGAGTCCATGTAGGAGAATCTGGTTGTGATCCAGACATACTAACAATTGATAATTGAACATCATAATTTCCATTTAAAATTCCACTTTGTTGAAACGACAATGATGTTTCAAACAAAATATAAGGAGGAGTATTATAACTTTGAGCAAAAGTTATAACTGAGAACAGATGAATTCCCATCGTTAAACATAGGAAAAAAGTCATCTGAAACAACTTATTTAAAAAAAGCATATAAGTATTTTTTTTTAACATAAACCATGTCCTATTTTATTTAACGATAAAAAATGAAATAAGCTTGTATCGAAATTCTGAAGTAAATTAAATTTAGGCAAAATAGCATGAATTACATAAGAAAAAACAGGAATTAAAAACAAATCAAAACCACCAAAATATAGTATTGCAAATAAAAAAACAAACCCAAATTGTTCAAATTTTATAAATTGTTTTTTTAAAAATAAAGGTAAAAAAAACATTAAAATTCTGGATCCATCTAAAGGTGGAATAGGTATTAAATTAAATAACATTAAGATTACATTAATTTTCACCATTGATATAAGAAAATATAGCACAAAATGAAATGAATTAGAATGAAAATTAGCGATTATATAAATT
>JAYOLY010000068.1:0-8045 GCA_038120575.1 Rickettsiales bacterium | reverse complement strand
CTATCTCGTTTTTTCTATACACTTCCCTACACGTTTGACACACAGACGCCTGCTTTTGAAAGCGATTTAACGTCATTATGCGAATATGTCCAACAACCTGTTTCAGCGCTAGATGCCAACTATGTTGATACAGCCTATATCACACAAAAACACAATGCCGTTCAAGATTCTTCTTATTTAACATTAACACATCCCACTGTTTTGGCTCATCTAGTCGATCAACTTAAACAAACCCCGTTTTCAGCAACGCGGCTGGACCTGTATCAACGTTGTCCGTTGCACTATTATTATCGCTATATTTTAGGTTACGATACTATTCAAGATCTTCAAGAAGGCATCTCGCCTAGTGAGTGGGGAATTTTAATTCATGATATGATGTATCGCTTTAATGAAAACAAGAACTATTCAAGCAAACAACAGCTACTAGATGCTGCTCAAAAAGCATTTAACGCGCTTTCAACGTCGCATTTTTATTGGCAACAAAAAAAAGATATGTTGTTTGGAACACCCTCTCAACCTGGCCTAATAGATGCTATTTTTGATACTCTAACGGAACTTCCTTATCGACTAAATCCTGGTCAATTTGAACTCGACTTTAATTGGCCGTTATCTCATAGTCCATATACATTAAAAGGCAAAATTGATGCCTTGTTTTATACGGACCAACGCGAGCCCGTCATTGTAGACTATAAAACAAGTCAAACGCTGTCTTCGTCCGCCGATTTTGAATATTTTAGATCGTTACAACTTCCAATTTATGGGTTAAGCATTTACAAGCAAACTGGCCAGATTCCAGTTGGCTCACTTTTGTTTCAGCTTCATAGTCCTTCCAAAACCGACGTCAAAGTGGTTGCCTGTACCAAAGATGCAAAAAAAGACACGTTTGACCTGAAACGAAAACGTCCTTTTTTATATACATCTGCCTACTTTGATGCACTAGAAACCCATCTTTCAGAATTAATTAAACTGCTTCAATCCGGATTTATTGGGACTGATCATCATCCGTTGTTGGCTCAAACTCATAAAACCCGTTCATCATCTACATGTCGACATTGCGACTATGTACTCCATTGTCAGTATAAGGACCGTTTCAATGCAGTTTACTAAACATCAACAAGCAGCATTAAGCTATGACAAAAATATTATTGTAGAAGCCGGTGCTGGATCTGGTAAAACAGCTGTTTTTGTTCGACGATATTTAAATATTATTTCAGAAAATCCCGATATTTTACCTGAAAATATCCTAGCAATCACATTTACAAACAAAGCAGCGCATGAATGTCTTGAACGAATCAGAAACAACATTTTATCCGATTCAACCCAAACCAATCATTGGTTAGATTGCTTATCAAGAGCCCATATCTCAACCATTCATGGATTTTGTAGCCATGTCGTAAAAAAATATAGTCTAGCCATCCAACTATCTCCACAATTTAGTATTTTAGACGAACAAGACAAATTATATGTGTTTACCTTAGCTATGAAAAATACGTTTAACACCCTTTCTCAACAAGATAATCCTCACTTCAAAGCCTATTTAACTCAATTTTCGATGTCTCGCTTAACAAAAGATTTAGAAAGCATTTTTTCTAATCACTCTTTTTTTAAAAAGCATATCGAGTCTATTCAACATCAATCGTCTCATTCTGATTCCGATCGATTTTGTCTGATGTTATCGCATATTTTTTCAGCTGTTTCAACGTCATTTACGCAACTCAAACAACATCTTGGGATGCTTGATTATGACGATCTTTTTTATTATTTTAAGCAACTACTACAACAACCCGCTATTCGCCATGAACTTCAACAACAATTTCACTATATTATGATCGATGAATGCCAAGATGTAGATCCGGATCAATGGGAAACCATTCAACAACTCATTACTGATATTAATCCACTAGATAGTAAAAAATTGTTTCTTGTTGGTGATGCAAAACAATCTATTTATGGGTTTCGAGGTGCAGATTTACGTTTTTTTTCAACGCTTTCGAAACAGTTTTCTCAACATCAAGAAAGTTGCTCGACTGTTTTTTTGAATGACAATTTTCGAACAACGTCATCTATCCTTAATTTTTTAAATCCCCTGTTTCAAGATCTTTTCGAAACAGACCATGACCATGCCATTACCTACCATCCACTAGTTCCTTTTCGAGATAATACTGGATCAGTAACCTGTTTATTGCTTAAAGATGCGACTAAACCATCAGATGAACAATTGGCACTTTATCATTGGATCAACTCATTTTTAAACGATCATCCCAACTATTCTTATCAAGACATCGCTATCTTGTGTCGACAACGAAAGCAATGCCATACAATTAAACGTGCACTAGAATCGTACGGACTTCCTGTTCATCTAGATCGAGAACCTGGCTTTTTTCAAGAACAAGTGGTGATTGATTTATTCCAATTCATGAAAATGCTTTGTATTCCTACCGATCATTTGGCTTGGATTAGTGTTTTGCGAAGCCCAATTATTGGATTTAATGCCGATTTAATTCATCTTTTTTGCACTCAAAGTACGGCTAGTTCTTGCCTAGATAAATTGTACGACTATTTATCTTGGACAGAAGAGACCTACCAGAACCTAAGTATGTCTAATCAAGATTCTATTTTGTTTCGTAAAGGGCTGTCTTTACTTAAAGACACCTTCGAACAGCATTATGCGTCAACATTTTCTCCGACATTAAAACATATTTTAACGACATCTGGGGCATATAGTATCTACACCTCACTCAACGAGACTAATCCACTGTTTATTGACCAATTTTTAAGTATTATAGACAATATAGAATCTCAACAGGTTTTTTCTCGTTTTGAACTTATTCAACGACTTGAATACAAACTTAAAACAACCCAAACGTCGTTTCAAGCTAGCCAAACAGCCCAACAATCGATCCAAATTATGACGATTCATTCATCAAAAGGACTTGAATTTCCAGTTGTCATTTGTCCAGAATTGCATAGTCCTTTTACGGTCAAAACATCGTCGCCTTTACTCATTACAGCCGATGCTGTTCATTTAAACATTTCTGATGACGACGATAAGGCACCACGAGAAGAGCTTATAAACCATCTCAAACACGTCAATATTGAAGAAGAAAAACGCTTGTTTTATGTTGCCTGTACCCGTGCTCGTGATGTCCTTGTTTTAAGTGGATTAACCGATTCAAAACACTATTCAAAACCGTGTTATTTACGTTTTTTATATCAAGCCTATCAACCCAATGACACGTTTACTGCACTTTGCTCAACAACAACAAACCTCGCCTCTCAGGCTACATTAATTAATCAACTTTCAGAGCTTACTTCTGCACCCCTAACACCCCCACAAACGCCGATTCGTAGCTCATCTAAAAACCATAAACACTGCCATATAGCAACAATTCCTTCTCTACCAAGTTTAACATTTACATCCTTGTCTAAACTTGAACAAGAGCAACATAGTCGTTCACAACTAGCAACTCATCGAGATCAATTTCACAGCTATCTCCAACTAGATAAAGCGGCACGAATGGGGACCTTGATGCATACACTCTTACGAGACCTTTTCGAGATTGGTCCGTGGGACACGAGTTGCTTTGATCACTTTATCAAAACACAGCAGCTAGACCAAGCTGAGACACTGGTGTCTACGCTTCGCTCACATGTTGAGTCCTGTTTACAGTCTAAGTTTTTGAAACAGTTAAAACAATATCATCTGGAATTTGAAAAAGATTTTAATCTTATTTATGAAAATAATGTCATTCGGGGCCGATTCGACTGCGTTGCCCAATCAACAGACAAGGTGATGATTATTGACTTTAAAACAGAACCATTCAAACAAAAAGATGTCTCGATCATTCAACAAAAATACAGTCTTCAGCATAAAATCTATTTGCGTGCTGCAACACATTTTTTTGCTAAACAAAACCAACAGATTCAACTTATTTTTTATTCAACAGCCGATGACAGTACAATCACTTTTTAACTGATGATTGCCGATGTCTGATAATACGATTGTAAAGTCGCCCCAATCCAAGAACAAGAAACAAAAACAAACAATCTGCAAGCACTATATATTGGGTTAAGGACAATGTTTCAATAACAGCATGAATAGGAGGGATGTCACTAACATACCAATAATTAGACCCTAACAGGGCATTAACTTGTATCATTACAATCATAACCACGTTACTTACCCCAAAAACAATCCAACTGAACTGTTTTGGAAGAGTCAGTTCAGATCGAAGCAACACATAAATCGGAATCACAGCCACCAAACTATGTGCTATATAATATTGTAAAAAGTAGAGTAAATCTGTGTGGACATAGGGCGTTAATATGGCTTGAATACCTCCAATAGGTCCCCAAAACAACACCATCGTAAACACCCATGTTTGTCTCCAAGTTAATAAGGCAAATAATAGCAACTGAGTGATACTACACATATGCAGTGGCAACGATTCTTGCAATGTAACTATCTGATCGTTGAATGCCATCACCCAATACCAAGCTTGGTTTAAAAAAATAACGATACCCAATCCCCGATTAGCCCTATCATAATATCGACTTTTTTGTGACGGCATTACACAGAACACCACGACCGACATCAGTAGAAATATAACAAGACCACCCCACCATGCAGTACTACCCAATTCAATCCAACGAGCTACGTTCATTGTATAAACTATTTTTTTATAACCTTCATATTAGTATAATCACACGTTTGTTATTTTTTTAAACGTTTTTTAAAATTATACAAAAATGAAATTTTTTTATAAAAATAACGATAATTAATAAAAACAATTAAAAAAAAGGATAAGGGAAATGGGAATGATCACAGAAACACCCCCTCCTAATAGTCAACTCAAAGCTACAACCCAATGTGATGCTATTCCTAGAAGTACCTTATTAGCAAATTCAAGAGTTACAGTTTATGAAAATTATTGCGGTAACTCTGATCAAGAACGAGAGCCTATTAGAAGACAAAATGAAATATCTTTATTAACAAAACAATTAACCAATTCAAGCTGGGGACGCACAAGCACAGCACTTGCTTCAAGACTAGTCAATCATCAGGAATTTCAAAATTTCGATATCAATGCAAGGTGTAGTCAAGTTATACTTCTAACTAAAAAAGATACTAACGACAAAACAATAGATATCTACGACCTAATGAGAGGATTAAAACAATGCTATGACAAAGCAGCCCGTAATGGCCTGACTAAACTTTGTTTTAAAGTGTTACAAGATGGAACTATCTATGTAACGTTTAATGCCGAAAAATCAGCCGATGTACTCATGACAGACTTAATGCTAGCTTCTCGTCAAGAAAAAAAAACATTATAAATCGTACCCTTAGATCTTTTCACAGTAATTACCTTTTTAATCTGTATGAGAATCAAAAAACATTGATTCAACAACACTATCTTTCTCGCCCTGCGTAGCTGTTAATTAGGTTAAATCAGTCTCAATTTTATTTCTTGTAAATGATATTTCACCTAACTCGTCTAAAAATTTTGCGTCTTCTTTATCCATCATTTTTTTCCATTTTTCTTTGGTTTTATCATGATCTTTATCAATAATTTTTTTTTCTTTCATAGCTTCAACCAATTTTTCTTTTTGTGCCTCTTTATAGGCTTCCGCTTTTTTTACTTCTTCTTTTTGAGTATCCACTTTTTCTTCTAGTTTTTTCATATGGATTTGGTTCATTTGAATAATATTTAATGATGGCACAAATTCGCTTGCCAGCAACTCTTCAAAATGATTGTAATGCTCGTCTTGTTCGGCACGAAACTGAAATTCTTTTTGTCTTTCTTGAGTTAACAACTGTTCTGCTCGAATTAATTCTTCTTGCTCTTTTTTTTCTTTAATATGCCTAACTTTTTTTAGTACATCTAAAGAATATATAAACTTTTTTCCTTTTTTGGGCTTACTCATTAAAATATTCCTTTTAACTGAGCCAGTACCTCCTCAAAGGATATGTTTGCATCAACACCTTGTTTCAAAAAGTCATTTACAGCATCAATTTTATCAATGGCATGATCAATCTTTGGGTTACTTCCCTTTGCATAGGCTCCAATATTAATTAAATCTTCTGCTTCTTCATATCGTGCTAGAACTTCTCTCATTTGACCGGCAACATATTTGTGTTCTTCTGATGTAATAGGTCCAAATAATCGACTAACGCTATGTCCAACATCTATACAAGGATAATGATTTTTTGCAGCTAAATCTCGACTCAAAAAAATATGCCCATCTAAAATTCCACGCGATGTATCAGCGATAGGCTCATCAATATCGCCGCCATCCACAAGTACAGTATAAATAGCCGTAATACTTCCTTTTTCAGATGTCCCTGCTCGTTCCATCAATCGAGGTAATAAGGCAAAAACAGATGGCGTGTAGCCTTTTGTTGTTGGAGGTTCTCCTGTTGCCAGCCCTACTTCTCGTTGCGCCATAGAAAATCGCGTTACAGAATCCATCATCAACAATACATTTTTTCCTTGATCTCTAAAATATTCAGCAATGGCAGTTCCAACAAAAGCCCCTTTCAAACGAATGACAGGTGGCTGATCCGATGTTGCACACACAACAACAGACTTTTTAAGCCCTTCTTCACCTAATGATTCTTCAATAAAATCGCGAACTTCTCGCCCCCTTTCTCCAATTAAACTAATGACGTTAATATCAGAAATACAATTTCGAGCAAGCATTCCCATCAACGTACTTTTCCCTACGCCAGATCCTGCAAAAATTCCAATTCGTTGCCCCATTCCCAACGTTAACAACCCATCAATGGCCTTAACGCCTGTTTCAAACACCTTTGTAATTCGAGGTCGCTTCACTGGATCAGGTGGTGTTTGATAAATCGGATACGTCGTCTCATAGTCGAGCTCGCCCTTGTTGTCCATTGGCTCGCCGATTCCGTTTAATACTCGTCCAAGCAATTTGGGACCCACTTTCACCTGAATTGGCGCTCCGGTAGCATAAATTAAGGCTCCAGGCTTGATTCCAGTTACATTTCCTAATGGCATCAATAACACTCTTTCGTCTTTAAATCCAACAACTTCGGCATAAACAAAATCGGTTTCATTGATCATCAACTTGCATAACTCTCCAACGGCGACTCCTTGTACCTGAGCCTCAATTACGAGTCCGACAACTTGGATCACTTTTCCTATCACTTGTAAAATTTTAGTGTCGTTTAAACTAGATTTATACTGATCTAAATCAACTAATGTCTTCATCGTCTTCATCCAAATCCTCAAAATCACTGTTTGTTTCTTCAAAAGATGACGTCAGCTCGCTGGACTGATTCCCATTATCAGTATCAGGATCTATTGAAACAGAAGACTCTGGCAGACTGTGTGCATCGTTATTTATTTCTAAAGATTCATCTTCAAGATCGCTGGATACATCAACAGCAAGATCATCGGGTTGACTTGTCACCTCAAATGTTGGGTTAGCGGCTGAGTTGTCTTCATCTTGATCCATGTTGAGTTCTTTATCGAGTTGTTCAAATTGAAACGATACAGGATCGTCTTCCAACAACTCAATATCTGGCTTTTCAATTTGCATATCTTCTTCTTCACCTACTGTTTCAGTGTCATTTTCTTGAAAAAAATTAAACTCTTCTACTGATTCAGTTTCCACATTTGCACCTTTTTCTTCATAAATAAAAGGGGCTTTGTCTATGGGTGCAACAACTGGCTCTTCAACAGAAAAAATCTCATTGCTTTTTTCAGCATCGTCTATGTTGCTTTCAAACCAATTGTCTTCTGTGTCGTCTGTTAAGGCTTGGTCAAACGCATCATTGTCCGCTCTTTCTTCTTGAGGCTCATTGTTTTCTATGGGTGCAACAACTGGCTCTTCAACAGAAAAAATCTCATTGCTTTTTTCAGCATCGTCTATGTTGCTTTCAAACCAATTGTCTTCTGTGTCGTCTGTTAAGGCTTGGTCAAACGCATCATTGTCCGCTCTTTCTTCTTGAGGCTCATTGTTTTCTATGGGTGCAACAACTGGCTCTTCAACAGAAAAAATCTCATTGCTTTTTTCAG
>JAYOLY010000067.1:0-8067 GCA_038120575.1 Rickettsiales bacterium | reverse complement strand
GATATTATGATAATACAATTTTTCATAGAATAATTCCTGGATTTATGATTCAAGGTGGCGGATTTGAAAGAGGTTTAATCGCAAAACCATTTAATGACCCAATTGAAAATGAATCTAAACAAAGCAAAAAAAACACAAAAGGCACACTAGCAATGGCATTAAATCGAGATACAGAAAACCCAAGTGCAGCAACACAATTTTATATTAACTTAGCAGATAATACAGATCTTGATTATTCAGCAAGAAATATAAGAGGATATACAGTATTTGCTGAAATAATAGATGGAATAGACATAGTCGAAAAAATAAGTAAAGTTCGAACTAGAGACGTCAATTACTATTCAGATTTATATAACCGATCTATTATGTTTTATGATTATCCCGAAAACGAAGTCTATATAAAACAAATAAAAATTTTAAACCAATAGAGAATTCATTAAGGTATGCATAATAGCTTTTTGAGCATGAAGTCTATTTTCAGCCTGATCAAAAACTTTGGAAAAACTAGATTCCATCACATCATCTGTAACTTCTTCACCTCGATGAGCAGGTAAACAATGTAAAAAAATTACATTTTCATCAGCATAAGACATTAAATTTGAATTAACTTGATATGAAGCAAATACATCTAATGATTTTTTAGATTCTCCCATAGAAACCCAAGTATCAGAATACACTATATGGGCCCCAGAAACAGCCTCAACGGGATTTTTTTCATAAAAATAGGGAATATCTGAATTTAATTTATTTTCTTCAGGAGTGGACAAAAAACAGCGAATTCCTAATTTATGACATAATTCAACCAGAGAACGACTAACATTGTTTCCATCACCTATGTAACAAAACTTTAAATCATTAAATGAAGAAAACTGTTCTAGTATAGTAAGAAAATCAGCAATCACTTGACATGGGTGAGAATAATCAGTCAGTCCATTAATAACAGGAATTGATGAACATGATGCAAATTCTTTAAGCGTGTTATGATCATATGTTCGAATCATAATAAGATCAAGATATCGAGATAAGACTCTAGAAATATCTTTAATAGGCTCTCTATTTCCCAATCCTATTTCATTTTTTTGCAACACAATACTATGACCACCCAACTGTTTTATCCCTGTTTCAAAAGAAACTCTTGTTCGAAGAGACGGCTTTTCAAAAATTAAACCTACCGATTTAGAGTCTAAACATGATGATTTAAATGATTTATGCTTAAATGAATAAGCAAGGTCTATAAGTGTTAATAATTCTGTTGATGAAAAATCATGTATATCTAAAAAATGTTTCAACTTAATCTCCTGTAATCATCGTTCCTATACCAGCATCAGTAAACAATTCAGATAAAACAGCATGTTTGACAGATCCATTCAAAATATGAACACGTTTTACACCATTATTAATCGCATTAATAGCACAAGTTAGTTTAGGCACCATTCCATCAACAACATCTTTATGCGACAAGAACGATTTCGCTTCTGACAAAGCTAACTTTGACTTCAATTTATTTTCAATAAGCAGCCCCTCTACATCCGTTAAATAAATTAATTTTGATGACTCTAAAGCAGATGCAATAGCTTCCGCTACATGATCTGCATTCATATTTAAGCTTTCATTTTCTCGACTCAAACCAATTGATGATATGACAGGAATATAACCTTTTTCAATCAAAGTAAGAATTAAACTTGAATCAACATTTTCAATATCCCCAACAAAACCTAAATCTTGATTACGTTTTGATCGAATTCGCTTAGCAATAAACAAAGGACCATCTTTGCCAGATAATCCAACAGCATGTCCATCAAATTGATTGATCATAGACACTATTTCAGAATTAATTTTTCCTGACAAAACCATTTCAGTAATTTCAAGAGTTTCAGAATCTGTTACTCGTAACCCATCAATAAAAACAGACTTTTTACCTAATCGTTCCATCCACTTTGAAATTTCTTTTCCCCCCCCATGAACAATAACTGGGTGAATCCCAATAAGCTTTAATAGTGCTATATCTTTGGCAAAAAGAGGTTTTAGTTCATCATTTATCATTAACGAACCACCATATTTGATGACAACAATTTTTCCTTGAAAACGCTTTATATACGGAAAAGCCTCCAATAAAACATCTGTTCGTTTAATATAGTCTTGTAAATTCAATTTAATTATACTCCATATTTATATCGACATACGTATGATTTAAATCACACCCCCAACCTAACGCAGAAGCTTTTCCTAAACCTAAATCTATAGTCAATAAAATCTTATCTTTTTTTAATTCTTTATGAACCAAATCAACATCATACTTGAATGGTTGTCCTTTTTCAAATAAACATATATCGCCATAAAATATAGAAACTAAAGAAGGTTCAACCTTGATTAAGGGATTTTTACCTAAAGCCATGACTAATCTTCCCCAGTTGGGGTTTTCACCAGCTATAGCCGTTTTAACTAAAGGAGAATTAATAACTTGTTTCACTAAAGTTCTAGCCTCTTGTTTAGAACGAGCATTAACAATGCTACACTCAATCAATTTTTTTGCCCCTTCCCCGTCCATTACCAACTGCTTAGCTAAATGAATACATGCCTCATTTAAAGCTGTTTGAAACAAAGTTAACTGATCAGGGTCATGTTGTGAAATAGCCACATCACCTGTTGAAAAAATTAAAACCATATCACTTGTCGACGTATCAGTATCAACGGAAACCATATTATAAGACAAATCAATAGCTTTTTTTAAACAATCATTTAACTGAATTTTTGATAATTTCACATTAGAAACCAAAAATCCAAGAGTAGTCGCCATGTTAGGTTCAATCATTCCGCAACCTTTAGTGACTCCGGCTATTTGAACATTTTTTTTACCTATTTTTGTTTCAACAAAAACAGTTTTTGGACCTTTATCAGTTGTTAATATTCCTTCTGAAAAAAGAGCAGGTTGCTTCTGATAAATATCATTAAATAAATGAGCTTGTTTTTGATCTAGGTCTTTAGGTAACGGTTTTCCAATAATTCCAGTTGCTGCAATAGCAACTTCTTTATTGGATAAATTCAAATAACGTGCTGTCATTTTTGCTAACAATTGCGTCATTTTATCACCATCTTTTCCTGTCGCAACATTCGCATTACCGGCAGTGACTAAAACAGCCTTCAATGTATGGTTTTTTATACATTTTTTTGTAAATTTAACAGATGAAGACGCAAAATGATGTTTCGTAAAAACACCAGCAGACGAATAGGCATTAGGTATATATAAATAAGAAACTTTTAAATTTGAATCAGCCTCAGAGGCAAGTACAGAATTTGCATACACCCCTTCAATATCTGTTAATGTTTTATCAAGAAAAGAAACAGTCATAGTAGTTACACCAAATAAGACGATTTAGGCAATCCCAAATCTTGATCAAATCCACACATAATATTCATATTTTGAATAGCCTGACCAGCAGCTCCCTTTAATAAGTTGTCCAAGACGGAAAAAACAACCAATTGATTCGATTCTTTTAAAACCATTAAATTTAAAAAACACATATTGGTTCCGATAGCAACTTTTGTTGAAACGGAGTTACCCAATGATACAGTTACAAAAGGAGATTGATTATAAAAAGAGTTAAAAGCATCAAAAATATCAGTTTCATTTATTGGCTTATCAAACGAGATATACATTGAAGATAAAATACCACGAGACATTGGAACTAAATGAGGAGAAAAAAGAACTGGAAATGATAATTGTTCAATAAATTCGGCTTGATGACGATGTTTTGCAGTAGAATAAGCCGAAACAGATTCATTAACTTCACAATATAACAAATTAGGTTTCAACACTTTTCCAGCACCTGACACACCAGATTTTGAATCAACAATAACATTGGTAATAGTCAAATCCAACTGATTCAACGGATATAGTCCAAGAATAACTGATGTTGAATAACAACCAGGGTTCGCAACAATGTCAGCATTACGAATATCTGAAAAATAAATTTCAGGAAGACCATACGGAATTTTTGCACATAATTCAGGGTTATCATGACTGATATTATAAAATTGATTAAACATATCAGCAGAATTTAAACGAAAATCAGCAGACAAATCGACAATTTTTAAAGATTTATTGACTAGTTTGTGCATAAATTGATGAGATGTCGCATGCGGAACAGCAAGGAACAAAACATCTAAATCTGAAAAATCTGAATCCGCATCAAATGTTTCAAAGAGTTGTGGCAGATGAGATGTTTCAGAAAAAAAATCAGAAACATTCTTTCCAACTGATGAATAAGCATATAAACGTTTGATATCAAATTTCGGATGAGCTAGACAAAGTTTTACACATTCAATACCTGTATAACCAGTTGCTCCTACAATACCAACTGACAACATAGGTAGTCTCCCTAAACTTAGCCTTTAACTTTTAGTCGGTTTGCTTTAGATCCAACACGGTCTCTTAAATAGTAAAGTTTAGCACGTCGAACTTTTGAACGTTGAAGAACTTCAACATCCACAACAAGTGGAGAATGGAGTAAAAAAGACTTTTCAACACCTTGACCATTAACAATTTTACGAACAGTAAACGATTTTCTTACTGATCCAGATTGAATTTTAATAATCGTACCTTTAAACTTTTGAATTCGTTTCTTCTTACCTTCCACAATAGACTTGTGAACAACAACTATATCTCCAACAGCTAAATCTGGTACAGATTCTTTAAGTTGTGCTTTCTCAATATCATCAATAATCTTATTTTTCATAAATACTCTCCAATTTAAAGAATCGAACAAACGGATTCAGTAATTTTTTGTTGTTCTTCATTCGTAAATATATGTCCAGAAATCACATCTGGTCTGTTAAATAATGTAGTTAAAACAGATTGCTGAAACTTAAATGTTTCAATTTCACCGTGATGACCACTTTTTAAAATATCCGGAATTGACTTTCCATTTATAACATCAGGTTTTGTATATTGAGAAGGTTCAAACCATTTAGAATTAAATGTATCTAAACCAATACAATCGCTATTACCTAAGACACCTGGTATCAATCTAACAACGGAATCAATTATAGCTAAAGCAGGAACATCTCCAGAGTTTAGAATATAATTTCCAATTGATACACGTTCAATATTTACAAAATCAAAGATCCTATCATCAATTCCTCTATAATATCCAGGAATAATGACAATGCCCTTTTTTTCGTTAACCAAATTTTTTGCAAAACCTTGATTAAAAATTTTACCTTTAGGGCAAGTATATAATATACGATATTGACCTAAATCATCAAGAGTTGAGAGTGCATTTAAGATGACATCAGGACGTATCAACATTCCTTTTCTTTCTGAAACAGGATAATCATCAACTTTTTTGTGTATACCAACAGCAAAATCTCTCAAATCAATGATGTTAAATTTAAAAAGATTTTGTTGATGCGCTTTTAAAAAAATTCCTTTTAAAATAAAAGATTTTAGTTGATCAGGAAAAAGCGTTAGCAGAACAACTGAATACATTAATCAGCACTTGGTGGCTGAACTTTCATCCCTGGTTTAAAATTTTTCATTAAACCAATATTTTTAACAATTCCATTTTCAACAATAATTTCTACGCCGCCAATTTTTTCATATAGGTTATCGCCAACTGATACAGGAACAAACCCATCTACAGGACCTTGGGAATAGTAAGAACCTAATTCTAAACCTGCAACAAAATTTCTTTGATTTCCTTCGTTTGCAATATAAGCCTGAAGCTGTTCTTTCTCAGCTGAAAGCTGAACAAACATTGGTGTATCTCCAGACATTGAACTTAATTGTCTATCTATGTCTTGTATTTGTCTAGTATACATTGCAACCGTTTCAGTAAGCTCAAAATTAAGATAATCTTTAAATTGTTCAGTTACAATAGCTTTAACCAAAACTTGACGTTTAAGATTTACTTGAGGTTTTTTAACCGCTTTTTTGTCTGCACTCATCACCTAAGCAACTTCCTTTTGTGTTAAAATCTCGACAGTAACTTTTTTATCATGCTTTGCTGCAGCCGCTTTGACTACTGTACGAATTGCATTTGCAATACGACCTTCTTTTCCAATTACTTTTCCAACATCATTAGGAGACACTGAAATTTCAAGTATAACAATACTTTCACCTGATGTTTCGTTTATAACAACCTCGCTTGGAAAATCAACTAATGATTGTACAATCATTTCAACTAATTCTTTCATTTACGACTCCTTAACATTAATTAATATATAAAACTATAACACTTTTTAATGAAGTTCCGAAAATAAATTAACTGTCTGCCTTATCTTCAGAAGCTACAGTTTCTTTAGCATCAGATTCTTCAGAAGTTGATGTATTGTCAACCTCACTTACTGAATCTTCAACTTGAGGGGTATCGTTTTTTTCAGATTGAACTTCCTCTACTTTAGACTCTTTTTCAATACCAGATTCTTCTTGAACTGTATTGTTTTTTGGTTCTATATCAGCAACTTCCGCTTGAGACTTTTCTGTTGAATTTTCTTGAACAGACTCAGATGAAACCTCTTTTTTTGGTTTATCTTCAGATTCATCTTTTTTTTCAGCAGATGAAGCCTCTTTTTTTTGAGCTTGTAAAATTTCTTCGTTGTCTCTGTCTTTTTTTGCAATATTTTGAAAATCAGACATCACCTTAACAGAATCTACAACTCCTAACTCAGCTAATAATCGTCTAGCTGGCTTAGTTGGCTGAGCACCAACAGACAACCAATATTCTACTCTTTCTTTCTTGATTGTAATTTGAACAGGTTCTTTTAATGGGTCATAAAACCCAACTTCTTCTAGAGTTGCACCATCTCTTTGAGTTCTTTTATCTGCAACAACTAACCTATAAACTGGCTTTTTCTTTTTTCCTAAACGTTTTAATCTAATCGCTACGGCCACTATACACCTCCTAACATAAGTATAAAATATTAACAAATATGAAAAAAAAATGTCAAGAATAATATAGAAAAATAAATAAATTAATCTAAACGGATATGCCTTTCAAATTTTTTATATGTATTTATATCTAATTCAAAATTATCTGTTGGTATTATATTTGTAAAATCGTTGGTCTCATCTGTTGGAAAAGATTGAATAATAAGTGACGTATTGGATACCTCAATGTAATATGGAAAAATGTCTTCATTATATTCATTGTAACCATCTTCATATATGGGATAAATATTCAAAAAAAAACGCATATCGCCAACCGCTGGTAAGTTCTTATTTGAAATTGCAAATGTATGAAAAAAAGTAAATTCAGAATCATATGTAGAATAATCTTTACACATTGCAGAGGAGGCCCCACTATCATCAGTCAAATCATTAGTAAATATATCGGGTTTAATTCCATCAGTAAAAATGGTAGAGCTACTACTTTTACGCCAACGTACCTTCGTACAAATTGTATGATTAAATCCATCTCCTGAACTATCAAATGCGCCAACTGTTGCTTGAACATTTACTAGAACTTTATCAGCATTAGTCGGCAGTGTATACTCATCATAAGTCTCATTGGTAGAAACAAAAAATGTTGATGATAATAAGTTTATAATAAATGTATTCTTTAGGAAAAGAAAATTCTTTGGAAAAAATCCTGGTATTTGATTTAAAGCAGCATTATCTGAATGTTTATATTCAATACTTCCATTTACGTCTTTTTGCATCTGGTCTTTTTCAATTGCCATACTATCTTTTTCTGAAAAATTATAACCTGCTGTGTTCTGCTGGGGTGGATCGATGATTATAGTTGAAAAAATGTTTTTTTGATTAGCTGGAATACCAAATTTAGCTGATGAATCATAATCACTACACTTTTTTTCAGGAACTTGACTTGAATGAATAGTGTAAGTTGTCAGACCTTGTGTTATATGACAAATTTTACCAATGCCTGGTTTTAATGTAAAAGAATCTAATGTAACAACTTTACCAAACAATTGTTCTGCAACAACATTTCCTTTGACAATCAAGGCAGTATCTGTATTTGTATTATAGTTAGGATAAATTTCTTTCATTTTAACTTTCATACTACTTGGATTCAAATTTTGTTCATTACTAAAAAACACTTTTTTATT
>JAYOLY010000066.1:4041-8121 GCA_038120575.1 Rickettsiales bacterium | reverse complement strand
TTAAGGGCCTTTAGCTCAGGTGGTTAGAGCGCACCCCTGATAAGGGTGAGGTCCCTGGTTCAAGTCCAGGAAGGCCCACCATATTTTAATTATAGTTATTCACTGTAAAAATTTTTAAAACATCCAGATTGCTATTCATATTACTTAGTTCGATATGTTTTTCTATATCCATTGAATTTTTAAATTTAATTTCTTTAATGTTTATATCTTGCATTAAGTATATGAAGCATTGAATAATGATATCATTAGGCAAAATGAACATTTTCTTTCTATTTTTTTTTGAATCTGTTAAATAAAATACATTTTTTTTGTTCTTTCCAATTTCATTTAATCTATCAAGTAAGTAGTCTATTTTCATTTTTACCTCACTTTATTTTTCTAATTATTATATCGAAATAAAAATTTAAAAACTTGCATTGTAATTTTTATTACTTGTCCATTTTCTATTTTTTATGTACAGTATGTTTACTAATTGGGGGTGTAGCTCAGTTGGGAGAGCGTCTGCCTTGCACGCAGAAGGTCATCGGTTCAATCCCGTTCACCTCCACCAATTTTAGTTAATTTATTTTTCTAGAAAAAATTAAAATATCAGATATACGTTTCCGATCATACTCTACAATCGTTTCAACTGGTGACACAACATCTATTTCTGCACCATCATATAAATGTGTTTTACCTGTGTAAGAATTTTTATATCTTTGAAATAGAGTTTCTATTATAATATTTTTTTCCATTATTTTTTTAATTGTGAAATTATTTTTTTCTTCAAACTTTTATCTTTTGTTTTTTCAATTAAAATTTGGACTTTTCTAAGTATTTGATTGGGGCTGTCTTCACTATTAATTTTTAATTGCCGTGGAATGTTTTCTATTGTTTTAATTTTGTTTTCAAACATATAATTTGTTATATTTTCTGATGTTCTATATGGTCGAAGCATAATGATATCGTGACAAAGAGTTAATTTTAAAAGAATTGTATTTCTCCAGTTTGTTCCTATTTGATTGCTGTATTGTTGAAATTTTTCTTTTTCTATAATTAATATATCAATATCATTGTACTTTTCTTCGGATATAAATAAACCATGTAAGAAAATATAGAATTGTTCTTGCAATTTTATACAAAGATAGTTTTTTAAATCCTTTAGACTTTCACTACTATTAAGGGCTTTAATAAATTTTTCAATTCTCTCTTTATAAAAAAAATCAATTTCTACTGAACATAGTCTAGACGACTTACATACTAAAGCGTTTAAATCTATGTATAATTGCTCCTGTATTACTCTTTGTCGTAAAAAATATCCATCTAATTGAGCTATTGCATTTTTTTCTTTTTTTCTTTCTTGAATGTCTAATTTTCTTTTAATTTGAGACTGAATTCTTGATACCGAATATAGTTTTGTAATATATTCTTTTCTCATAAATGAAGATTTTGAATAATGCGTGTATCGTAGTCTGTAAAAGGTTGTTTTCCTTGTATTTTATTTTCTTTAATTAAACTTAATAACTTAAAAAAAATATTTATGGACGAACTTATATTTTTTTTAAATTATCATCGGACTGTAAATTTTCTTCTAAATATTTAAACATAGTCTCAATATAAAAAATATTATTCGGAAATAAGGTGAGTAGTTTTTCTGGATGAATTAAATTTGGTTTAGTGCTAATAATTTCTGTGCTTGATTGAACGTTAAATGCAGAAATAGTATTTCAGGATCTTTCCATTCAACGTGTGGTACATACTTTTGTATTTGTTCAAAAATTATTGGAGAGTGAGTATCTATATATAAATTAACCAGGAGTGACATTTTTTCACTCTCATACGACAAACATAATGGATAACTTTCAATCGAATCTGAACTTTTTTGAGATATATGAATTAAAAAATCTTTAAATAATATATATTGTTGAGAACTTAAAATAGTTGTAATGAAGTTATTCAGAATAGAAACTTTATTCGGTTTCATTAATAATTTGGATTCAAAAAATAAACTTACATTATCTATAAAGTATTTTTTGTCATAATTAGATGATTGTGAATGATAGTCACTAAATTCCTTTTTAAAATCTTCCCAAAAAGTATGACAATCATAATCTAAAGAAAGAATTTCCTTAATTTTATTTTTCATAAAATCAAATAGATTTTTTACACATTTTTTTATTAAAACGGGGCTATAATAAACATCCACCTCAAGTATATTTTCTGGTTTACCTGTAATTAGATTGATTTTGGGAGTTGGAAGAAGGGTGCTTAAAAATAAATCAAACAAAATTTTTAGTGGTAATTGGTCCTTATTTAGAATTTCCATCAAGGGAATTCTACTGGAAAGTAAACTTAAAAACTGATTTTGATCAGAAACATTTGTGAATAGTAAGAATATGGGTTGGAACTATAATACTTAAATTTATTTAATACTACATTCAAATCAGGTATTACATTTGGGTCATAATAAAATACATTCATGAGTTTTAATTTTTCATCTAAATTCAATTTTAATTTGTCTATTTTTTTAAATAATGTCAATCTTTGTTCATTATTTAGGCTGGCGAACAATAGCCAATCTAAACGGATAGAAATAAGTGAGAATTCGTGAATTAAATGTCTTAAAGAGTTATTAGCTAAATATTCCTCTAAAAATGAATTCAACTGTTGTTCTGAGACTGGTTCATTTTCAGGGGTTTTTAAAAAGATAACTTTAAATTTTTTCAATAATATTGATATCAAGGTTTCAGATTGATCGGATAAACTTTTAAGATTTTTATTTGTAAATAAAGTATATGTGTACGAAAAAAATCTATGCAATCAGGGCGCAACTTTGGTATTTTCTAGCGTTTTTGAAAGGGTAGTTTTTTTTAAAGAATTAAGTAATAAAAATATAGCTCTCTCTTGGTCTTTTATGGACATTTGGGCATCTGAATTAGGTTTAATATCTCTTTCTTTTAGAGTTGGATTAAACTCGTCTGAAAAAATTATTTCAGAAGAGCAAATAGATAAGTCTTTGGTTGAAGATTCCATGGATTTTATGTACACATCACTATGTGGTATACAAATATCGCACATACTGAATTTATGACCTTCTTTTGTACGTAATATGGCTTCTTGAATATGTGTAAAATCTTTATATTT
Organism: Rickettsiales bacterium; assembly: GCA_038120575.1. Lineage (GTDB taxonomy): Bacteria > Margulisbacteria > Marinamargulisbacteria. The sequence goes on along the minus strand of JAYOLY010000066.1, from coordinate 4,998 downwards.
AGAATAATGTTTGATTTCCAAAATATGTTTGCTATTTTCAAAATAAATCTCAGCGGCAGTTATTTTATCTTTTGAAACATCATACTCTCTTATTTTTAAAGAGTTATCGTGTAGTTTTTGTTCAATATATTTTAAAGCTTGACCTACTGAACCTCCTGTTAAACATGTTTTAATTTCTTGATTAAATTTTAGTGTCGTTTCAATAAAGTTTTCATATAGAGAGTCTGGCAGAGATATTGAAGTTGTTTCAGGTGTGCAAGTTATCAAGGAAATTAATGTATTAAGTTGTATCATTATACAGAATGGAGCTTCTCGACTAGAGGAGTTTGGAGATATGACTAGATACGCGGGTGTACTAGTAGGCACTAATGAAGACGATATTGACATTGGATGTTACTGTTAATTTAGTTTTCTAAAGGCCTAAGTTTACGTTAAAAGAGCTCGTAATTTCAATATAGCTTTTTTAATTGATTTAATAGGTATTAAAGATTGATTGTATTTTTTGGGGATCAGATGTTTGAGTTAGGGCGAGCATTAATAAAATTCTAGCTTTTTCTGGTGTTAATGAATTGGCTGCCACAAAATTATATTTTGAGTCCTTTATTTCACTAGATTTTGCATTAAAAACAACATCTCCTTTGACTCTTGTACTTCTAACAATCTGAATACCTTTTTTTTGAACAGCAATGAGGTCATTTAAAAAGCTACGATGGGTATTTCCTGAGCCCACCCCTGCAACAACAATCCCTTTACTTTTATTTTTATAGTTAAGTGAGTCGTTTCCTATATATCCATATACAATATCTACATCAGGGAGAGCCTTAATAGACTCTATATTGAATTGAGAGGAAAATGTATGTTTTTTTAGAGGGGATACATAAAAATCTACTACTTCATTGTAAACATAACCCAACACACCAATTTCATTGCTACTTAATCCTTCTAAACTATAGTTTT
>JAYOLY010000066.1:0-4031 GCA_038120575.1 Rickettsiales bacterium | reverse complement strand
TAGTATTTGAAACCACTAGAACGCCTTTAGACGAAGATTTAGGGTGAATTGCAACTCTTACTGAGTCAATTAGGTTTTGTGTTGAATCTGAAGAGACATGAAGGGATGCTCGTAACGATCCTGTAATAATAATTGGTTTTGTAGTGTTGACAGTAAGATTAAGAAAATAAGCTGTTTCTTCAAGCGTATCGGTTCCATGTGTAACAATGACAGCATCTATATTATCTTGTTTAATAAAAGAGTTAACTTCTTTTCCTATATCAATTAACATCTCTTTTGTAAGGTCTTGACTTGCAACTGAATATAAATGCTTGAAAGAAATATTAGCCAGAGAGTTTATTTCATTTGCTCGTAAACCTAATAATTCTTCTGAGTCTGAAACTTTAAATTTGCCTGATAAGTTATCTTCTTGAGTGCCAGTGATTGCACCTCCAACAGTAACAATAAGTATATTTTTTTCTTGAGCCTGAAGAGTAAATCTGAAGCTTAATAAAAAAATTACAATAAAAAATATAGAGAATAGTTTTAATGAAAACTTAAACATGATTTAACAGTAGACAAAATTTCATACTGTTAAACATTTATTCTAAATTAGTAATTTGATAAAAGGTTAAAATTTAACCAATATTCCCACAGAACTCGATGAAATATTGTTCGTTGAATTCAAATGGAACATCTTCTAAAAGAGGATGATCAATAAGTTTCCCAACTGGATTTTTCTTTTTCTTATCTAAACTTAAGAAATGAGGGCAATCAAGAGTAGGGGACTCTAATGTTTTGATAACGAGAACATTATCATAGAGCTTTTCTTTTAAAGAAACCTCAGTTTCAAGTGTACAAATATAAGAAGGTATATCACAAACTTTACCATTGACTAAAACATTACCATGAACAACAGCTTGACGTGCAGCTTTGATTGTTGGGAAGAAACCTAATCTAAAAACTACATTATCTAAACGTCTTTCGATAACATCAACAAATGAATTGAGCCAGTTAGACTCTTTTTGTTTCGATTTAATAACTAGGGGTCTTAACTGTTTATCTTTTATACCATAGTGATATCTAATTTTCTGCTTTTCACGCAATCGAAGTCCATACTCTGAAATATGTCTGCCTTTAGTTCTTCCATGCTGACCAGGAGGAAAAGGACGCTTTGCTATTGGACCTTTTTCTTTTTTATCTCCTAAACCTGGAAGTACAATTCCAACTTGTCTTTGTAATTTAAATTTTCTTTTTTTCATATTTTTCTTATACCTATTCTTTAAAAATTATAATTTAGCATGTAATTATAATCTAAAAGCAATTATCTTATCAAGAGGTTTTAAAAATTATTTACTCGGATAAGCTCACAATATTAGATTTTAATTTATGAGCTTCATCCAAATTTGGAGCCTCAATAAAAATTCTAACAATAGGCTCTGTATTAGATGCTCTAACATGAACCCAGCTATCATCAAAAATAACTTTTATTCCATCTTCTTTATTAATCGTGCAATCTTGGTAATGTGTTTTAACTAAATTAAGAAAAGTTTCTATTTCTGTTTGGTTCTTAACTTTGAACTTGTCTCTTAACATGACATATGAAGGGTATGTAGCAACAATTTCTGAGACTTTTTGATTGGACTGTGCAAGATATTTTAATGCTAGAACCATTCCAACTAGACTATCTCTTCCCCAACCAATTTTGGGGTAAATAACTCCACCATTGCCTTCGCCACCAACAGTTGCAGAAATTTCTTTTAACTTTGCGGTTACATTAGGTTCTCCAATCTTGGTATGATAAATATCCGAATTATTTTTTTTGCACACATAATTAATGACATTTGATGTTGATAAGTTAACAACAACCTGTTTATTGCCTTGTTGAGATTCTTCATATCCAAGTACATAGTCAATACATAATGCAAGAGAGTAGTCTTCCCCTATAAAATGCCCATTTTCGTCTAAAATGACAAGCCTATCGGCATCTGCATCTTGAACAAAACCAATATCATATTGACCTGTTTTGAGTTCTTCAATAATTTCATTTAAATTTTCTTTAAGAGGTTCGGGGTCATGAGAAAATTTGCCACTTGGCTCTTTATTTAAAAGTGTGTATTCGATACCTAATTTATCAAATAAAATTGGATTAGCAATCGCCCCTGTTCCGTTGTTTGCATCAATTAATACTCGTAACGAACTATTTTGTATGGTTGTTGTGTCAATTTTATTGCAAATTAAATCTACATGCTTTTCAACAGCATCAGTGACAGTGGTTGTGGTTCCAATGTGATCCCATGACGCTAATGATGCATTATCTAGATCGAAATGTTGTTTAAATGTAGAAAATTGATCAGAAGTTAAAAAGGCACCTTGATCGTTCATGAGCTTTATCCCATTCCATTGAATAGGATTATGAGATGCTGTAATGACAACACCCCCTTTGGCATTGTACAGTTTAATCATTTGTTGAACAGTAGGTGTAGGCACTTTACCTATGTAAATGATATCTGTTCCAACTGATGTTAATCCTGACATAACAATATTGGTTACCATGTCATGAGATACCCGTGTATCACCACCTAAAATAACAGGCCCTTTTCCAACAAAGGCTCCATATGCTTTTGCAACTTTTAAAATAATTTCAGGAGTAAGGCTATCCCCAATAATACCCCGTATTCCAGATGTAGAAATCATTAATGAACTCATCAAAACTCCTTGTATTATATATTGTAAATTTGATATCGTATTATACTATGATTAAAAGTCTAATCAAAGGTATGTCAACATGATTAAATTAGTATACACTATATATTGTTGGTTTGCTGTCATAGTTGGGTTTATATCATTTACTTGCACAGGATTGGTCACTTGGCCGTTTTTTAAAGATAAACAGCAAGGCTATTACAATCTTGCAAAGAAATTTATCAGGCTTTTATTTTTTTTCACGAATATAAAAGTGGATACTATTGGAATTGAAAATATACCAGATACTAATGTAATTGTTGTATCAAATCATCAAAGTTTATTAGATATTTTTTTTTTAATGGCGTTTTTTCCAAAACAAATTACTTTTTTTGCAAAAAAAGAACTAAAATATGTTCCAATACTTGGATTTAATTTAGTACAGATGGGACATGTACTTGTTGATCGTGGAAAAGGAAAAAAAGCTCTGACACAGTTAAACATGATTAAAAGTAAATTATTAGACGGAAAATCAATAATTATTTTCCCAGAAGGTACACGATCTAGCGACGGACAAATTGCAAGCTTTAAAAAAGGAGCCTTTGTATTATCAAATCAAACTAGTAAACCTTTAATTCCATGTTTAATATCGGGTACAGGGAAAACGTTACCAAAAAATAAATTTTGGATTACCAATACGAAAATTAAACTACATATTTTACCCGAAGTCAGGGTTATGGTTAAAGAAAAAGACAATAAAACTCTTGTTGATTTATATAAAACAACAACAAGAAATATTTTGCTTGAGACTCAAAAGAAATTAGATTTGATTTAAATGTGAATTTCTTGAGTAAATGTTTTCTTGTTAGATAATGATTTACAAACAGCAATAATCCCATCTTTATCTAGACCTGTTTGTTTTCTCAATGAAGAAATTGATCCATGGTCATAAAACTTATCTGGAATTGCAATTTGCTTCCAATTTGTATGAGGTTTAGCATGTTTATCCATTTTAGACTTAACATAATGATACACGCCTCCAATTGCAGTCCCTTCTTCTACAACAATTATATTTGAAGCGTCTTTTATAAATGGCATTAATGTTTCTTCATCTAATGGTTTTACAACACGTAAATTAATTGCAGCTGAGGAAAAGCCAAGAGTTTCTAGCTCTTTTGCCGCTTCAAAAGCTGGCCAAGCCATAGAGCCAACACCAATAATACAAAAATCTAATTGATTCGATGGTGAGTGTTGATGAAGTACTTCACTTTTTAAATCATTAAATGGGGATAAAAGTGACTGAGGTCTAGTTATAGCTGTTCCTTTCGAATATCGTATTGATATGATTAGATTTTGATTGATAGACC
>JAYOLY010000065.1:0-8249 GCA_038120575.1 Rickettsiales bacterium | reverse complement strand
TGTTGGGTGTTGTTGTTAATGATGCTATTGTGATGCTTGATAGACTCGATAAAACAACACACGACTCTTCAATGTCAAAGGAAACATTTACAGCCCACATTGCTAAAACAAGACTTCGAGCCATTATTTTAACTACCATCACAACCGTTGCAGGCGTTATTCCAACCGCTTATGGACTTGGCGGCTATGATACAATGCTGGCAGATATGATGTTAGCACTTGGATGGGGCTTGATATTTGGAACATTAATTACATTGATTTTGATTCCCTGTACATATCTAATTGAACATGACTTTAAACAACTTTTTTATAAAATTAAACCCAACAAAATAAGTCCTATTATTCCACTTTTATTCTTATTTTTTATATCTTCAAACCCTATCTATGCAACCACAACTGTATTAACTAAAGACGATTTTATTACCAAAGCCATCAAAAATGACGGATATTTTCATACCCTTTTAATTGATCGACTTTATTTTCAATATGACAACGATATAAACATTCAACCTAGTGAACTTTCTTTTACAGTGAATTCTAAAGCAACACTCAATGATCAAACAAAATCAGACAACAATACTGCAGGACTAGCCCTAACATTACCAAAATTTGGCCAAAGTATGGGGTTTTCAATTCAAAACACCACCACCACATCAACACCAAGTTTTACATTTTCTCAAGACATTGCACGAAATGCATTTGGAAAACAAATAAAACTTTCAAACGATATCCAAAAGTTAAAAACTATCATTGCAAAACATCAACTTGTTGAAGCCTATGAAGACTATGTAGCTGAACTCATTTCACTTTACTACACATGGATTAGGCAGTACGAAAGTGTTCAACTTGCCAAAGCAGCTTACAATGAAAATGAAAAAGTTCTCAAAAGTATTCTTGATAGACAAAAAAGAAACATTGCAAATGAAACAGATGTTAACAAATTAAAGCTACAACTATTATCAAAACAAGAACAACTCATCGCCTTTGAACGAGATTATAAAGAAACAACCCTTCTTATTGCAGAATCTATTCAAGAAACACATTTAAGCGACTTAACACCTGATACAACCATCATCCTTGAACAACTTCCCTCTTCATTTGAAAAAGAAATTGAACAAATTAAACAACAAAGTCGAACATTTAGCATCCTTAATACGTTAAAAAAACAAGTAACTCTTGACTATAAAAAACTTGAACACGATCTTCTTCCATCCGCATCGCTTTCAGCTAGCATGTCTCATAACGACTCTACATCTGGATATGTTAAACTTGAAATGGATCTGCCTTTAAAAAACATAACTTCAAAAGCAAAACTTGAATCTGCAGCTATTACTATTCAAAAAACAAATAAAAGTTCCCTAGACAAAGAAGATGCATTAAAACAAACATTACAAAATTTATTTAATCGACTAATGATTCAAAAAAAATTAATTCAAATTGCAATAGAAAAAAAAGATATTGCGTTTAATATTCTGACAGCTGAATCTGAAAATTATTCCTATGGAAAAATCAGTTTAAACGACTACATTACCGCAGTAAATCGATATGACACTGCCCGTTTTGATGAAATTGATAAGGAAATTAGCTATCAAAAACTATTTGTGGAATGGCAACGTCTTTCTGATACTTTAATTGTAAAATCAGTAGATGAATTGTAAAAAATTATACTGCTATTTACTACCACTACTTATGTAAACATCAAACAACAATTTCCTCACTTCAAAGTCTTTAGCATAATGATAAGATCTATTTCCCCAATCATCAACTGCACTTGGATCTAGTCGCAGTTTTAAAAGTTTTTCAATAGTATTTAAAGAAAGGCCGTTATCTGCAAACCAATGTAACGCTGTCATATTGTGACTCATTTTTAATCTAGAATTAATTGATATACCTAGGGTAAATAGCAATATTATTCAAAACATTAAAAAAAATTTTAAGTTCAATAAAAAAATATAATAATATTAATAATACTCACCTATATCTTAGATTTTCATCATATTATTAATGTGATAAGAAAAGAGTTTTTGTTGTCAAAATAAATACATTTTACACATCTTTATTTATTTATGTTTATAAAAAATTATTTTTGTCAAGATTAAATAGTAATAGCTTTTTATAAAATTATAGTATAATAAAAGAAAAATATTATTAATAAAACATAGGAGACTTTAGTGACTGTTGAATATAATAGATCAAAAACAATATTAAAACAAATATTATTATCCAAAGATAAAGAAACACTCGAAAAAAATCTTTCACCTAGAGAAGGTTATCTGAAAAAATTTCCTAGAGGGAATGATAAAGAAAGCTTCGAAAAAAGATGGGAAATATTATCTCAAGAAAATAATATTAAAAACAATTTAGTAGATCTTCAATTTGAAAAACAAATAGATGTATATAAGCATAATATCGAACATTTTATTGGAACAGCAAAAATACCAATTGGTTTAGCTGGTCCGCTTTTGGTTAATGGTTTATTCGCAAATGGGGAATATTATTTACCATTAGCAACTACTGAAGCTGCATTAGTTGCATCTTACAGCAGAGGGTCTCAATTAATTACTGAATCTGGAGGGTGCACCTCTATTTTATTAAATGAGGGAGTATATCGCACGCCAGCTTTCGCCTTTAAGAATTTAATAGATGTTGGAAAATTTTTATTATGGATTCACAACGAACAAGAAAATGTAAAAACAGCAGCTGAATCTACCACTCGCTATGGCAAATTAACCGAATTTAAAATTACTGTAGAGGGAAACCATGTTTATTTAAATTTTGAATTTAATACAGGTGATGCTGCTGGTCAAAACATGGTGACAATTGCAACGCAGAAAGCATGTGAATATATAGCTGAAAATAGTCCTATTAAGCCAACCTCCTGGTATGTAGATGCAAATATGTCAGGCGATAAGAAATCTTCCATGCAATCTTTTCAAACAGTTCGAGGAAAAAAAGTTACAGCTGAAGTCATTATTCCAGCAAAACTTGTTCATAAGAGGTTACATACATCTCCTGAAAAAATAGTACACTTTAGTCAAATGTCATCTATAGGTTGTGTATTAAGTGGAACAGTTGGTCTTCAAGGCCATTATGCCAATGGATTAACAGCTTTATATATAGCTTGTGGACAAGATGCTGCTTGCGTTGCTGAAGCAGCAGTAGGAATAACTCGTTTTAATGTAACCGATAAAGGAGATTTATATGTTTCGGTAACTTTACCAAACCTTATTGTCGGCACCATTGGAGGAGGCACAAACTTACCTAGTCAAAAGGCTTGTTTAGAGTTAATGAGACTTTCAGGATCAGGCAAAGCAAATGCTTTAGCTGAAGTATCAGCTGCTTTATGCTTGGCTGGTGAAATCTCTATTTCAGGAGCTTTTGCTTCAGGCACTTTTTCACGAGCGCATCAACTTTTAGCAAGAACTAAAAAAAAAACAGGGAAGTAAAAAAATAATGAAAAAACTCTGGGAATATCAAAAAGAACGATTCCCTATCTTTGCACATGGTTTGTTAATATTTTCCTTTAGTTTTTCAGCTATCTGCTTATCAAGCTTACTTCGAGATCAATTATCTTTCCCGTCAACAAAAGTAGTATTGATATCGTTTGTGTGCTCTTTTGTTTTTTTCTTGCAACTTCGCATTGCCGATGAATTTAAAGATTATGAAGAAGATTTAAAATTTAGACCATATAGACCTGTTCAAAGAGGATTAGTTACTTTAAAAGAATTAGCTATATTAGGCATATTTGGTGGGATTATTCAGGTAATATTGGCTTTTTGGTTATATCCTAAATTACTGATAATTTTATTGATTGTGTGGGGCTACTTGGCTTTAATGAGCAAGGAATTTTTTGTAAGTAAATGGCTAATAACAAAACCTATTACCTATATGAGTAGCCACATGATTATTATTCCTTTTATTGACTTTTTTGTCACAGCTTGTGATTGGTATTTACCTGATGGCAAACCTCCTTCTGGATTAATTTGGTTCATACTGCTTAGTTTTTGTAACGGGTTGGTAATTGAAATTGGACGGAAAATTCGTTCTCCAAAAGATGAAGAAAAAGGAGTCCAGACATATACTCATATTTGGGGAATATACAAAAGTGTCACTATCTTTATAATATGTTTAATACTAACAGCTTTCTTTGCCTGTATTTTAGGTTTAACTATTAACTTTTTCATACCTATATTATCTTTAATGATAATACTAATATTAATTGGTAGCATCATGGGAATAAAATTTATTGTTAATCCAATTAAACAAAAAGGAAAACAATTCGAAATTTTTTCAGGTATTTGGACTATCCTTCTATATATGTTCGTTGGTATACTACCTCTAATTGGAAATCTAATAAAATGACCAAATATATTTATAATTACAAAGATCTAATTGATAAAAATAATTTTGGTGGCAAAGCTGCTAATTTAGCTCAATTATCAAAAAATAATTTTAAAGTTCCTGATTGGCTGGTTATAAGTCCTCAAGCTTTTTATGATTCTTTAGATGCTAAACAAAAGCAAATTGTGCTTAATGCAAAATCAGCTTCTGATGTGTTACATATATTTAATAATTTTAAAATAACAGAATCTATTGCTACGAAAATTGAAATTGCCATAAACCAGACATTCAAGTCAAATGAATTAGTTGCAGTAAGATCATCTGCTCCATATGAAGATTCTGAAAACCATTCTTTTGCAGGACAGCTAGAAAGCTATTTATGTGTTTCAAGAACAAAAATAATTGAGAAAATAATTGAAGTTTTTAAATCTGGTTTTTCTGAACGTATTTATGAATACATTAAAGAACAAAAACTTCCGTTTATACCTAAAGCACCAGCTGTCATTATACAAAAAATGGTAACAGCAATTGCCTCAGGCATTTCTTTTAGCGTTGATCCTGTTTCAGGAAACAGCAAAGTAGCTGTTATTACAGCTACTTTGGGTTATGGAACAGCTATAGTTTCGGGTGAAGTTAACGCCGATACTTTTCATATTGATAAAAAAAATAGAATATTAAAATCTAAAATAGGTAAAAAAGATATCCTACATAGTTTTGATAAAGACAAAACCGAAGGTCTTATAGTAGAAGATATTCCTTTACAGAAATCAAAGTTAGCATCTATAAGTAACAAACAGATTATACAATTAGCTAAATTAGTAAGAAATTCTGAAAACTATTTTGGAAAACCTCAAGATATGGAATGGGCAATTGATATAAAAAATAAAGTATATGTCTTACAATCACGACCTATTACAAATATTAATAATTCAAAAAGTGAAAAAGTATTAATTTGGGATAACAGTAATATATCAGAAAGCTATACAGGAATAACGACACCATTAACATTTTCTTTTGTACAAAGAGCTTATGAAGAAGTATATAAACAATTTTGTTATTTAATGAGAGTGCCGAAATCGAAAATTGAAAACAATAAACAAATATTTGCTAACATGCTAGGTTTTATTCAAGGTAGAATATATTACAATTTAATAAATTGGTATTTAGTACTTTCTCTTTTACCAGGCTTTAAAATGAATAAAAAATTCATGGAACAGATGATGGGTGTAAAAGAAGAACTAGAAAATGATAGATTAGAAGTTAAAGAATCAACCTTTTGGGAAAAATTTTCAGATAGTCTCAATTTCATAAAATCTATTTTCGGTATTTTATTAAGTTATTTCAGTCTAGATAAAAAGAAAATTAATTTCTATGCTAATTTAGAAAAAGTACTAAACAAAAAAAGCCCAGATTTATCTCAGCTTAGTTCAGACGAATTATTTGAATATTTTCAAGAACTAGAAACAAAAATTCTTTCTAGATGGGATGCACCAATTATCAATGATTTTTTTGCTATGATTTTTTTTGGTCTATTAAGTAAATTATCCAACAAATGGTTAAAAAATATAAGCTCCACTATTCATAATGATTTGATAGCTAATGAAGGGGGTATGATAAGCTCCGCTCCTGCAATACTCATTACAAAACTTGCATCTATTGCAAAAAATGATTCTCAATTTATTGAAATACTATGCCAGGAAAACGCAATTAAAATTAAGGATGCTTTAGAAAATATTCCGGAATTCAAAAAGTGTTATTTTGAATATCTTGAAAAATATGGCGATAGATGTACGAATGAATTAAAGCTTGAAAGCTTATCTCTTGAAGAAAATCCTCTAATTCTTTTTCGTACAATTGGTCAAATGGCAAAATCTCAATTCAACAAAAATGAAGCCAATCCTGAAAAAACTTTTCGTGTAAAAGCAGAAGATGACATTAAAAAAACATTCCGCTTACATCCATTAAGACGCATTATGTTTTATTTTGTATTAAACAGAGCGAGAAAATATATTAAAGACCGTGAAAATTTAAGGTTTGAAAGAACGAGAGTTTTTGCAAGAGCACGGCAAATATTTAGAGAATTTGGAAATAAATTTTATAACGCAAAAATTATTGGTAAACCAAGTGATATCTTTTATCTTCAAACAAATGAAATATTTGGCTTTATTAATGGGACAACTTGTACACCGAATCTAAAAAAATTAATTAAGACAAGAAAAGAGATTGAAGAAGAATATAAGAAAAAAGAAAGTCCTCCAGATCGTTTTGAAACAAAAGGCATTGTACACATAAATCAATTTATCAAAACTAAAAATGCATTGAAAAACTCTTCAAATACTATGAATGGTTTAGGATGTTGCCCAGGAATTATCAAAGGACAAGTACAAATAGTAATTAATCCTCAAACAACTGAAGTAAAACCAGGAAAAATTATTGTAGCAAGAGCAACTGACCCTAGCTGGATTATGGTTTTTCCTCTTATGAAAGGACTATTAGTAGAAAAAGGCAGTTTGCTTTCGCATAGCGCCATCGTTGCTCGTGAATTAAATATTCCCGCTATAGTTTCTATAGAAGGTATTTTAGACTGGGTAAATGATGGGGATTGGCTTGAGTTTGATGGTCGTACAGGAATAATAAATAAGATAAACCCGTAAAAATGAAAAGTGAAATAGAAAAAAAAATTAATCCCTCAAAAATATTATATTCTCAGTGTTGGGAAGATACTGATATTTTAATTGAAGGTCTAAATATTCAACCAGATTCAATTTGTTTATCTATTGCCTCTGCCGGAGATAATTCTTTAGCACTTTTGACAAAAAATCCTAAAAAAGTAATAGCTCTAGATTTAAACCCTTCCCAAATAGCCATTGTAGATTTGAAAGTCGCAGCTATAAAAGAGCTGAATCATTTAGAATTTCTAAGTTTTATTGGAGTTCAAAATTGCTCTAATCGATTAGATATTTATCAAAAATGCAAAAAACATCTCCATCCTAAATCTGTTAGCTATTGGAATGAAAATTTAGAATGTATTAAACAGGGAATTGTTTACATAGGCAAATTTGATAATTTCTTTAATATTTTTAGAAAACGTATGATGCGTTTTATACATTCAAAGAAAACAATAAATATATTATTTACCTTAACGTCTATCTCTCAAGCAAATGATTTTTATTATAATACCTGGAATAACTTAAGATGGCGTTTTTTATTTAAAATCTTTTTTTCTGAATTTATAGTTAAACGCTTTGGTAGAAACCCTGATTTTTTTAAATATGTTCAAGATAACCTTAGTAAAAAAATGCTTGAAAGAACTGTTCAAGCAATGACCGAGCAAATACCAAAAGAAAACCCATATTTATATTGGATTTTAAATGGTAATTATTCAAATGTTTTACCTTATTATTTAAGAAAACCTAATTTTCAACTTATAAAAAACAATATTGATAAACTTGAATATCATTTATTATCCATTGAAGATTATTTAAAAAAAAATAGTAACCAAAAAATTGATGTTTTTAATCTCTCTGATATTTTTGAATATATGAATCAAACTAATTTTAAATATCTATATAAAACTATTCTAGAAGCTGGAAAAGCTGGTTCTAGGTTAGCCTACTGGAATTTTTTAGTTCCTCGTTCATGTCCAGATCAATATAAAAAACAAATAAAATCGTTGTCTGAATTAGCATCAACTTTATCTAAAAAAGATAAAACATTTTTTTATTCACGATTTGTTCTAGAGGAAATTAAATGATTAATTCATCTTGGATTTGGATAGCCATTATAATTACATCTATTATAATATATCTGGGTATTCTTCACACAATTAAAAAAAAATTATCAATAAATCCTGAGTGGATAAGAAAAGCTCTACATGTGGGTGGTGGATGTATTTCTTTATTATTTCC
>JAYOLY010000064.1:0-8344 GCA_038120575.1 Rickettsiales bacterium | reverse complement strand
CAAGTGAAGCAAAATTTTCAGAAGCTATCATTTCTAAATGAGTTTCTTGGCGTGTTAATTCAGCTATAACCGCTCTAAATATATCAGGATCAGTTTCTTTTAGATTTATAAGATGTGATTTCAACTCTGTATTTATACTCATTTTAAAGCTCCAACATTAAAGTGTTTTAAAAAGTTTATCACTACAAAAAAACCATTACAATAAGCGAATTAAACTTAAAATCTAGATAAACAAAAGCCAATAAGCAAAAAACAAAATGATTGGAACAGATATAATGGGAATCAACAATGCCGTTCGCTTTCCAACTGTGGTCCAAATTAATCCAATTTCTGTAAAATCCGTAGCAACTCCAGCTAATAAAAAAACAAATACATGAGCAATAGAACCAGTTTGGTTATATAATTCAAACGCCAAAACAGAAGAGCCTTCAGAGCAAATTTCAATTAACGATGTCGCTAATAATGTTGTTAATAGACCAACTAAATTTGAACTAAAATACTGATCTATAAAACCATGTGGAACAAACGCAGATATATAACTTGAAACAACCATAGCAATTAAAAACCACCACAACACCATTTTCATAAGCGACCATGCACCTGAAAAAATTCCTTTTAAATCTGCGACACATTGAATTTTTGAAAAATTGTAGTCGTTATATCGTTTTTTGAAATCATCTCGGATTGAAAAATTCATATCAGCATCATCAATACTAAATTGAATTCTGTCCAAACTAGTCGTTTTATCAAGTATTTGAAAAATAAAACCAACAATTAAAGCTATCAAAATAGCAAGTCCAATAATGATAAGTCCTTTTTTACCAAAAAAAACAATCATTAAAATTGTCATTGGAAAATTGGCCCATGGTGCCGCCATTAAAAGTGTTATCACAGCTGCAATAGAGGCCCCTTTTTTGTAAAGTTGCATGGCAATCGCCAAAATACCATGACAACAAGTTGATAAGAGTGTTCCTAAAAAGACAGATAAAAAAAGTGTTTTAGCATCATTTTTTGACAACAATTTTTTTATATATCGTTGAGGAACGTAATAATCTATCATTCCACCAATTAAAAAACCTAACCCCATTGCCCACCAAACTAAAGACAACATCTTTAAAAAATAATGAGATACATGTGAAAAGCCCGGAATAAATAAAGTTATTACAATAGAAAACAATCCAAGAATGGCAATTAAAAACAGTTTATTTTGATAGAATGGCTTTTCTTTAGGAACACAACACGTTTCACTCATAGTTAAAACCGTCCAAATCCTAAAGAGTCCTTAAGTGTTGAGAGTGTATCTTGTGCAATTTTTTTGGCCTTAACTTTACCTTCCTCTAACACATCTATACATTGTGTTGGATTATCAATAATCTTTTCAAATTTTAGACGGGCATCTTGAAAATAGTTAAGCATTGTTTCATACAGCTCCTGTTTAACAGCACCATAACCCATTCCTCCAGACTTGTATCGCTTGGCAAGGTCTTCTTGCTGTTGTTGAGAATTAAACAAAGAAAACAGTTTAAACAACGTACAATTATCAGGATTTTTTGGATCTTCAACAGGAATAGAATCTGTAACAATTTGCATCACTTTTTTTCTTAATTGCTTTTCAGGCAAAAAAATTGGCAAGGTATTATTATAGTTTTTGCTCATCTTAGCACCATCAATTCCAGGAACAATTTTTGTATCATCATAAATTAACGGCTCAGGAACAATTAAAATAGATCCAGAAACACGATTAACCGATTCTGCTATGTCTCTTGCAATTTCAATATGTTGTTTTTGATCAGCTCCTACTGGAACAAAATCGGTTTTAAAGAGTAAAATATCCGCAGCCATTAAAACAGGATACGCATAAATGCCATGATTAATGTTATGATCGGCATCCTGATTCAATGATACGTTGTCATCAACTGCAGACTTATAAGCATGTGCT
The DNA here is from genome assembly GCA_038120575.1 of Rickettsiales bacterium. Lineage (GTDB taxonomy): Bacteria > Margulisbacteria > Marinamargulisbacteria. The sequence continues at coordinate 6,405 of JAYOLY010000064.1, read as the reverse complement.
CGATTTAACAATCCTTTAGAGGCAAAACAAGACAAAATCCAACACAATTCAAATATTTCTGAAATATCAGATTGTCTGTAAAAAACTGTTTTTTGAGGATTTAAACCCAATGCAAGCCAAGCTGCTCCAATCTGAATTGAATAATCTCGTATTAAGTTAGGGTCTTTTAACGTAGTTAAGGCATGATAATCGGCAATAAAGTAAAATGACTCATACTTTTCAGATAATGAAAGAGCCGACTTTATCGCCCCAAAATAATTTCCAATATGTGGCAACCCTGTGGGTTTAATTCCCGTTAGAACACGTTTCATACATGTTACTATACACCATAAAGAAGTGTGATATCCAGTGAAGAGCTGTTTAAAAAACAAAACTAATGTAAGATATCGTCATGGTTATTGAAGACTTAAAAAATAGGCTCCTTAAACAATTCAAACATTATCAAAAATGGGCTAACAAACAAGCTATCAACTATTACAGGCTGTATGACAAAGACCTTCCCGATTATCCATGCCGAATAGATTGGGTAGATAGTTCTATCATTTGTTGGATTTACGATAGAAAAAAAGATAATACTGATGACAAAAAACTAGTTTACAAAAAAAATATCACCGACACATTAGTATCAACATTTAATTTGACAGAAAATCAACTCGTTATAAAATCTAGGCAGCAACAAAAAGGAATTCAAAATCAATACAAAAAATTATCCAATCATTCAGATTTTAAAATAATTGTCGAAAACAACATCAAATTCAAACTAAACTTATCTGATTATCTAGATGTAGGGTTATTTTTGGATCATCGTAAAACAAGACAACTTGTTCAAACTATTTCAGCAAACAAACGTGTATTAAATTTATTTTCATATACAGGGGGATTTACATGCTTCGCCATTGCAGGAGGGGCACTAGCAACAACCTCTGTGGACATGAATAAAAACTATATTGAATGGACAAAAGATAATGTAGCTTTAAATGAGTTCAAAAAAAGAGCTTCTGATCGCTTCATTTGTGACAATGTATTTTCTTTTTTAAATCAAGAACAATCTAGAAATAAATATGATTTGATAATCTGCGACCCTCCAACGTTTAGTAATTCAAAAAAAATGACTCAATCATTTTCAATAAATGATGATTACCAAAACCTTCTTTCATTGTGTATTCGATTACTAGAAACTGGTGGCAACTTAATATTTAGCTGTAATTCTAAATCGTTTAAACTAGATGAAACGTCATTTTCATCAACGATTAAATTTGAAAATATAACTAAAAAAACAATTGATTATGATTGCAAAAACAAACAAGCGCATCACTGTTGGTTAATTACAAAAAACTAAACTTTAATGATGATGACCGCCAACACCATGGACATGACCATGGTCCAATTCTTCAGGTGTAGCATCCCTTACATCAACAATTTCAATATCAAAATATAATTCCACTCCAGCCAATGGATGATTTAAATCTAAAGTCACAGTGTCTCCATTAATTTCGACAACAGTTGCAAGAGCTGGATTTGGTCCATTCACTTCAAACTGCAACCCCACTTTCACATCGTCTTTATTTTCAAACTGAGATAAAGACACATCTTGGATCAAATCATCATTTTTAAGTCCGTATCCATCTTCAGGAGGAATAATTGTGGTAAATTTATCGCCTTTGGATTTTTCAACTAAAATTTGTTCTAAACCAGAAATAATCATTCCATTTCCATAAATAAAACCCATTGGTTCGTTGCCAAAAGAAGAATCTAGCTGTTCTCCAGAATCATTTTTGAGACGATAATGCATTAAAACAACTTTATTTTTTTCAATTTTCATTTATCAATCCTTACTATTTAATGGCTAAAAGCTTACACTAAATATGATTATTAAGATAGTTCGGCTAGTTCTCGAAAAAATTTTGCTTTATATTTTCTTACATTCTCATGTAAATATGAAACAGAGATAACACCTTTTGAATTTAACCATCGAGTTAATTTTTTTTCACCAATTTTCTTGCATACTTCTTTGATAATTAAACGTTTCCCATCTATTGTTAACGATGGAATTGAGCTTGTTTTATGTTTTTTTTTCATATATATCTTTAGGTTATCAAAAAAAATGTTTTAATTATATACTTTAGTATTTTTGAGTGATAGAATTCAAAAAATGAGAGCTATAAACAAAAATATAATTGGTTCTGAAGAATGGTGCAAACTTAAATCATTAGGGATTCCAGCCATCAAAGCACGTATAGATTCTGGTGCTAAAACATCAACTATACATGCTTACAATATTCATACTTACAGAAAAGATAAAGTTCTTTGGGTAAATTTTGAAGTGCATCCCCTTCAAAACGACAGAAAAACTATCATTCACTGTGATGCAGAAGTTATTGATCGAAGAGATATCAAAAGTTCTTCTGGAACAATAGAAAAACGTTACATCATAAACACAACCATCGAACTAAATAATGCTAAATGGGACATTGAAATGTCTCTGTCAAATAGAGATTCAATGGGATATAGAATGTTATTAGGTCGAGAAGCGATGAAAAATCGTATTATCATTGATCCTTCAAAAAGTTTTATTTGTGGTGAAATTTCAGAAGAAACAATAAAAAACCTATATGTAAAATCCAAAAAAACACAATCAGGGCTAAAACTTGGGTTATTAGCTAGCAATAAAAACCTATATTCGAATGAAAGAATTATGGCAGCTGCCGAAGAACGTGGTCATAGTATTGATTTTTTAAATATCAAACAATGTTTTATGAAATTAGACTCCACAGATCCAGAAATTCATAATCGTGGAGGTAAAATTATATTAAATTTAGATGCCGTGATTCCAAGAATTAAACCCAGCATTACATTTTACGGGGCAGCCTTAACAAGACACTTTGAAAGCATGGGGGTTTATACACTTAATTCTTCTCAAGCTATTATTCAATCTCGAGACAAACTTTTTAGTCTTCAACTTTTAATTAAAAATGGACTTGAAATTCCCACCACTGGCTTTGCCCATTCCCCTAGCGATACAGATGATTTAATCAATATGGTTGGCGGAGCTCCACTCATTATTAAACTTTTAGAAGGTACTCAAGGAACAGGCGTTGTTCTCGCAGAGACAAAAAAAGCAGCTGAAAGTGTTATTAATGCATTTAAATCACTCAAAGCTAATTTATTAGTTCAAGAATTTATTAAAGAAGCTAACAGTAAAGATATTCGCTGTTTTGTTGTAAACAATAAAGTTGTTGCAAGCATTATGAGAGAAGCTCAACCTGGTGAATTCAGAGCCAATATTCATAAAGGAGCTTCAACTATTCCAGTAAAAATTACAACAGAAGAAAGAAAAATGGCTATTAAAGCAACCAAAATTTTAGGGCTCGATGTCGCTGGTGTAGATTTAATTCGATCAAACAAAGGTCCATTACTTCTTGAAGTGAATTCTTCCCCTGGACTAGAAGGAATTGAAGAGGCCACGGGAAAAGATATCGCAAGAGAAATCATTATTGCTATTGAAAAAAGATTAAATTGGAAAATATCGTCCTAAACATTCAATAAAAATCAATTCTAATATACACTAATTTCAATGTTTAATTTTCCTTAAAAAATAACATATATCTCTATACAAAAATTTAATTAAAATTATGAAAAAATTAGTTAATCATCTCATATCTCAGCATTTTTTAGTTAATTTAATTACACTTGTGATTCTTATTGGAGGTATATTATCTTGGAATACAACTAACAAAGAAGAACTTCCTGATGTCACCTTTAACATTGCTCGAATTTCTACAAGTTATTCAGGTGCATCAGCTGCAGATGTCGAATTTTTTATCACCAAACCCATTGAAGAATCTCTGCAAGGTCTTGATGGAATTAGGCAAATTACAAGCACCTCTAGCCCTGGAAATAGTTCTGTTGCTGTTGAACTTGAACGATCTGTTAAAGATATAGATAAAAAAATAACAGAAATTCAAAGTCAACTTTCAAGTGTCAAATTGCCTGATGATGTATTAAATGATCCTCAGATTAGACTCTTTGAAACATCAAAAAAAGCCATCATAGACCTTGCAATATACAATCAAAACACCCCTCTTTTATCTGTAAACGATCGCATAGAACTACAACAATTTGCTCGAGGATTAGAAACAAAATTATTATCTCAACCAGAAATTTTTGAAATTAGACGTCAAGGATACTTAAAAGAAGAAATTAACGTCATTGCAGATCCATCTACGTTTAACACCTATGATTTATCTCTCAATTCAATTGCAAAAGAAATCATCCAAAGCCATGTCAGAGCTCCGGCTGGAACTCTTAAATCGGGTCAATTCGAACAAGTCTCTATTTTATCTGAATTAAATGAAAGAAAAACTCTCAATGACTTGGTTATTCAAGGCGGATTTGACAGCAATACCATTGCCTTAAAATCTTTAGCAACCATAGAAGACGGATTTGAAACTCAACGCTCTATTTACAAAGTAAATGGACGTGAAGCTATTTTATTTGATGTCGTTAAAAGCAGCCAAATTGGTATTTTAGATGGATTAGAAATCGTAAAAAAAGTAGTGTCTCAATATCAACAACATACATTAGAAAATACACCTATCACAATCTCTTATCTTGACGATGAATCAATCGACATTAGAAATAGATTAAACATTATATCATCTAATGGGCTTTTAGGATTTTGTTTAATTCTTATCACATTATTTATTTTTTTAAATAAACGATCAGGATTTTGGGTTGCATTGGGCATTCCATTTACATTATGTTTTACAATGATTACAACTCAGTTTATGGGTTATACAGTTAATGGTGTCACCCTAGCTGCTGTCATAATTGTACTAGGAATTGTTGTAGACGATGCCATTATTGTTGCAGAAAATATTACTCAACGATATAACAAAGGAGAATCTATCAAAGATGCAGCTTTATACGGAACTCTAGAGGTAATTCCACCTATTATTGCCAGCATTTTAACAACATGCGCTGCGTTTATACCCTTATATTTTTTTACAGGTCGATTTGGAAATTTTGTAAGCTATATCCCTGCTGTTATTTTTATAATGTTATTCGCTAGTTTAATAGAATCTTTTTTCTTACTACCCTCTCATTTAACATTATTTTCAAGAAAAAAAATTATATCTCCAGCAAAAACATGGTTCAAAATATGGGAAAACAATTATGAAAAATTATTACATATACTCTTACCAAAACGTTATTGGATTATACTTTTATTCATTATTGCTAGTATTGCTGCAGGTATTCTCGCCAAAAATGAATTCAAATTTGTGTTATTCCCTAATGAAGAATCAAGAGAAATTGTGATATCAGGACAAGTTGACAACTCTAAAAACGTACAAGACACAGCAAGAACCATTCAAGATATAGAAGAGTATTTACTTACCTATATTGGAAAAGAAGGAGTTGCCATACGAAGTGAAGTCGCCAGAGGACGACGAGGTGCAGCATCTGTTGAAAATGAATTTAGAATTACTCTTGAAATTACAGCTAAAGATAAACGAAAAAAAACATCGCAAGAATTAATATCTGAAATAGAAAGTAAAATTAAATCTATTCCATCTATTAGTAACCTAAAATTTAGAAGAAATAGATATGGTCAATCATCTGGTAGTGTTTTTGAGATTGTTGTTGCAGAAAATGATGATATAAAACGAGAAGAATTAGTTAATAACATAATTGAAAAACTAACCCAAAACACATTGTTAACCAATCTTGAAAAAGATATTATTCCAATTCAAAAAGAATATGAATTAAATTTCAAACAAGAAGAACTTAAAAAATTATCTATCACTCCATCTACTATCACGTCTACATTAAGAACCATTTTAAACGGAAAACAACTGTATACATTAATTCGAAATGATGAGGAAATTAATGTTAATTTAACCGTTTCAGACTCTTTTAGATCAGATTTAAAATCCGTTCTTAAAATTCCTGTTGAAAACAATAGAAATTATTTAGTTCCACTTGAAGATATTCTGAGTGTAAAACAAATTGATGCAAAAAAATCAATTCGTAGACAAGATTTAAAACGAACAAGTTATATCTATGCCGACTTAGCTTCCGATGCAGACAAAAGTCCTTTAGAAATTGCTGAAGAATTAGAAAATAATACCTTTCCTGAACTATTAGCACCTTTTCCATCATCTGAAATATATTTTGATGGAGAAATTATTGACACAAGACAATCAAAACAAGATCTTAAAGTTGGAATAACCGCATCCCTTAGCTTGATTTTTTTAATTTTAGCGATTTTATTTAATTCAGCCATTAAACCACTTCGTATTATGCTTGTTATTCCATTTGGAATTATTGGTGTCATTGTTGCATTTTATCTACACCAAAAATTATCTTTTGGGTTTTATGCAGCCATTGGATCACTCGGAATGT
>JAYOLY010000063.1:0-8534 GCA_038120575.1 Rickettsiales bacterium | reverse complement strand
CGTTGTTTTTCGGAAAGATTTTTTTTCGATAACGGGGCAATAATGTCTTGTGTAATAACAGAACTCCAACACAAAAGATAGCCATCATGAGTCGACATAAAAGCAGCGATCATAGCAGCTGTAAAAAAGCCAATTAATCCAATAGGTAATAGATCTTTTATATAAAATGGAAAAGCATATAATGTATCCAGTTTTGTTCCAAACAAAGACATCAACTGTGGTTTTTCTGTCGTAAAATAAACGAATGCTGCAATGCCAATAAAGTAGGGAATCAAAAAGCGAATCATAAAGGTGACAGATGTAATCATGTATTGTTTTTTGACAAGGTGTTCAGATTTCATCGCCAAGGCTCGAGCAACAGCTGTTGGCCAGATTGCACAACTGACTAATCCAGCCGTAAACATCATCCATAACACATAACTTAACCCAAAGTCTCCTTCAGCGGAAAGTGGATCAAATCCGGCTAGTCCTTTTTGAGTCAAAACAACATCAAAAAGAGCTGTCCATCCTAATTGATACAATGACAAAGCAACAACAGTTAATAAGCCAAGCGACATGACGCAAAATTGCATAAAATCTGTCATAATAACCGACCACATGCCACCCATGCAGGTATAAATAAGAATCAAGATCAGCAAGGCTGTCATTACCCAAGGAAGCAATGTTGGAGAAAATCCGGCAACACCAACAAGAAATAAAGCCCCTACTTTTAGAAAAAGTCCCATATTTAAAATGCCCCCAAAAGTGAGTAAGAGTCCTCCCAACACTCGAACAGATTTTCCAAAACGTTTTTCATAAAATTCTGGAATGGTTAGTACATTGAGTCGACGAAGAGGAACAACAATAAAACCAGATAACCCAACTAAAAACGTGATAATTCCAGCTACAACAGCAATATGAAATGCTGCAAACCCCCCTGAAAATCCTTTTTGTGCAGAGTACATAATAGTAATCAAGCCCATTTCAGTTCCCGCCATAGAGGCAACCCCAAGATACAGACCAATTTGACGACCTGCACTGACAAAATCGACCATATTACGAACTTTTTTTGCAAAAAATAGACCTAGTCCAAGCGATAATGTGAGATAGATTCCAACAATAATCCAGTCGATGAAATGTAGCGATGTGATCTGTAAATTTGTCATAAATATTCCATTCTAGTATGACGTATAATTGATTTTTTTCAACACAAAGTTTGAAATACATGACAGTAAAATAAGTGCCAATACAAAAAACTTTACCCCATTTCAACAACACACTACAATTAAAACAATGAATCAAGACTTAGCTAAACTGAAAAAAGCAATTAAACAGATCAACCCTGTGCTTGTCATTGGCGATTTGATGCTTGATGAATATCATTGGTGTGAAGTGAGTCGCATTTCACCTGAAGCGCCTGTCCCTGTATGCAAAGTTAAGCATACAACCCTAACTCCTGGTGGAGCAGGAAACGTAGCAAGTAATATTCAACAACTAGGTGTCGCTGTAGAGCCAGTAGGCATGATAGGTGCAGATAGTTCGGGTGAAAAATTACAGCAACTGTTTAAAGAAAAACAGATCAAGTGTGACGGCATTTTTATATCTAAACGACCAACAATTTTAAAGTCTCGCATTGTGGCGCATCAACAGCAAGTCGTCCGACTAGATCGAGAAGGCGCAGATCCATTAACTAGCCAAGAAAAAAATAGGCTTATCAAACATTGTGAAAACGTCATTCCAACATGTAGCGCTGTAATCATTTCTGATTATCAAAAAGGGCTATTAACAGAAACAGGACTAAAAAAAATTATTGCAGTTGCAAATCAACACAATAAAGTGATTGTGGTAGACCCAAAAGGAGACTCGTTTTCAAAATATAAACAAGCAAGCGTGATTACACCAAATTTTAAAGAATTTCAGGCAGTTGTCGGCAAACACGTTGTATCTGAAGATGATATTTTTGAAAAAGGAAAAAAACTCGTCAAGAAATTGGGTTTACAGGCTTTGTTGTTAACACGATCTGAAAAAGGGTTATCTATTATCACAGAAAAAGAAAAAAAAGATATCCCAACTACAGCTAGAGAAGTGTTTGACATTACGGGTGCAGGCGACACTGTTGTAGCCGTTTTAAGCATTGGACTGGCTTCAGGATTACCCCTTGAAGCTGCAGCAAATTTAGCTAATGTTGCAGCTGGTATTGTCGTTCAAAAACAAGGAACTGCAACTGTTTCATTGGAAGAAATAGATAGGTTTTTAAAATGACATCATCAAAAATTAAAGCATTAAAAGACCTTAAACACGACATTAAACGCCTCAAAAAGCTAGGAAAAAAATTGTATTTACCAATGGATGTTTTGATATTATTCATGCGGGACATGTGCATTATTTATATCAAGCAAAACAGCATGGCGATCTATTGGTTGTGGGTATAAATAGCGATCAGTCTGTAAAAAAATTAAAAGGCGATGGTCGCCCAGTACATAGTCAAATGGCTAGAGCCAATGTGCTTGCAGCACTAGAAATGATTGATATGATTACAATATTTGATGAAGAGACACCTATTCAATTAATTGAATCCATTCAACCCGATGTTCATGTCAAAGGGGGCGATTATAAAGGACCAGATTTGCCAGAATATCAAAGCGTCATCAACTATGGTGGGCAAGTGATTATTGAACCGTTTTTAGCTGGCTATTCAACCACATCAATAATAGAAAAATTACAACAATGACACTACATATCCATACACTAATTGTAAGTGATTTTCAACAAAATGCCCGTGTTTTAATTGATGACACAAGCCAAAAAGCAATGATTATTGATCCGGGAGATGATGTAGAGACATTATTAAATCTTGCTGATCCAGTTATTAATTGCATTGAAAGTATTTTTTTAACTCATTGCCATATAGATCATTGCGGTGGAGTACAACATTTGTTGGAATCCATTGAAAAAAAACAAGCCAACAAACCAACATTATATTATCATTCCAAAGATATTCCTATTGCAGAAAATATAGAAAATCAAGCCAAGATGTTTGGAATATTTGGACAACACTATAAAAATCCACCCAAACCAGACAAACTACTGGACAATTGTGAAAAAGTACACTGCGGAGCTGTAGAACTTACCTGTTTGTACACACCTGGCCATGCGCCTGGTCATGTGGCGTTATATTGTACCTATAACGACATACAACTGCACGGATCATATAGTGAAGCCATTAACCAGCGCCCCATAGTCATTGCTGGAGATGCCTTGTTTTATAATGGCATTGGACGAACAGATTTGCCACTAGCCAATTATCAGGAACTGATTGGAAGCATAAAAGACCAATTGTTTACATTACCACCAGAGACAGTGGTGCTATCTGGACATGGTCCAAATACGACCATAGAACGTGAAAAAAAATATAATCCTTTTATTTTATAAACTCAGTTAGCTCGAAATATTTTTTGGTGGAGGGCTGTTCGGATCGGGTTATTGTTTAGCTAAGTTTAAAGCAGATTTTTGCCAACTATCAAAAGTAATAAGTGTATCTTTAACTTGTGTATAAGCATCATTTTGAATCTTGCGTCTAATAACTGCTTGAAGAAGGGTTGCGGCATAATCTTGTTGTGTTTCTTTTTGTGGAGTACAGAATTTAAAAATTAAAGAAACAATAGTTTTACCTAAATTTTCTCCAAGTCATTCTAGTCCGTGTGCCAATAAAACCTCCCAATTGTTTAAAAAGTAAAGTCAAAATTATAGCCCATGACAGAAAAATAATCCAATTGCCATAGCGTGTGAAAGGGGTATTAAACGTATAAAGTTTAAGTGTCTGAGATAAAAATTCTTTTTTGTTTAGTTCGGATGATCTAATAATGTCTCCCAAAGGTGAAATGATGCCAGATATACCAATGTTGGAAACTTGAACAAGATAGCGACCATTTTCCACAGCTCGTAACACTGCTATGTCAAAAAGTGTTTTAGAAATCCACGACGTGCCAAACCAAGCACTGTTTGCAAGATTAATTAAAAGTGTAGCCCCGTTTTTCGTTTGTTGTTGAAAAAATGAGGGATACATTACTTCAAGACAAATGCCTACACCTAGAAAATGATTGTTGTAAGGAATGGAATGGATATCAGCGCCTTTGCTATATTCAGCTCCAGGTATGATGTTATCTAGAGAAAAAAAAGTAAATAGTGATTTAAATGGCCAATATTCTCCAAAAGGCATTAAATACACTTTATTATATCCTGAAAGCAATGTATTTGATTTGTACAAGACAGCACTATTAAACACATCTCGACCTATTCTACGAGCTGATCCAAACAAGAAGGTTGTATTATAGCGATCAGATAAATAATTTAATGAATTCATTAAATAGGGGGTATTAACAGCATTAGGAATAATGGTTTCAGGAAAAATAATAAGATCAAGACGTTGAGTAGCCAAGGTCGTGCTTGTTTCTGAGATATAGTCTTTGATTAAACTGTTTCGTTTTGATTTGTTTAATTTATCATCTTGTAAATGATTAGGTTGATAGATTCCAAGAGAAAGAGAGTTGTTTGGATCAAACTGAGGTTGCCTTTGACTTAACAATCCATGACTAAGAACAATACAAACTAAAAAAATAGGTATGCTAAGACTTGCTAGTGAAAATGGTTTTTTGACATGAAGACGATACCAAAGAATAAAACAACAATTAAACAACAAACAAAGAAACGATACAAAGTATAGCCCTCCAATCGAGGCAAATTGCAGCAACAAACCATTGTTTGCCTGAGAATAACCTATGGCATAATGAGTACTCGCAAACGGACCAATCCCACGAAGCCATTCAACTATAATCCACATGAATGGAAACGACAGTAAAGGAAGTCTCCACAAACAAAATAAAGCCGCAAACATGCTGTAAAAAAAAGTTTGCATCACTGTAAAGACAACATACAGACAACTAATTGAAAAAATGCTTGAAAAATGGATCAATTCAAAGAGCCACAAATTTGAAAATCCTATAAACACCAACCCAAATAAACTACCTTGAATAAACCCTTTTACAAATCGGTCTTTACGAGTTGAAAGGGTTGAAATACTCGTTAAAGAAATAATGAGCGGAATGAAAGAAAATAAGCTTATCCATCCAAAATTAAATGGAGATTGTGAAAACATCGACAACAGTGCAGATATTAAGCTTAAAATATAGATATCTCCCACGAAATAATATCACTTTTTGCATCAATGGATCCACCAAAATCGGAACTGGTAATGGATTCATTAAGATTTTTTTCTTCTTCTTGGCTTTGAAGTAAAACAGAGATTTGTTCAGAAATAGTATCTTGTACCAACCCAGCTTGATCTGGAGATCCGTATTGATTGGTTCGTTTTGATGTTAAAAAACGGCAATACAACACATCATTTTCTGATACATTCAGTTGATCGACACTGAATGTAAGCGTAATGGTGTTGGTGATAATCGATAAGGTATGATCAAAATTGAGAGAGGCCGTATAGTCGGCATTGTTTGTCGTTGTTGGACTAAAGGTATTGGCTCCAGACTGAACAAGGGTGGCTTGATTGTTTTGAATAATAATATAATCCGACCAAGTAGAAAAATAAGTTAAATAGTAGTAAGACACTTGTCCGCCAGCATTTGGATTCGATGCAAGACCAAGGTCGCTGTAATAGAGCCCTGGAGAAATAAAATATTCGTTTAATGGTTGAATATATTGAGGTTCAATTAAAGGAGTTTGTGATTTAGAAAAAAGAACATAATAGTTATAGTTTTGAGTGTCGACATATGCATTTAGCTTAAGCTTGATTTCTATATAAAGTTGATCGTTATCTTGGCTGACAGTTCGAGCACAACTACTTAGTAGAAAAAGTAGAAAAAAAATAAACAAGTTTGTCAGTAGTTTAATTGGCGTGATCATTGAAATCTCTCCACACTGGATTGATTTAACCGTCCTTCAAATGTCCACACATTATCACGTTTTTTCAATATAATAGGATCCTCAGGAAATAATGTAAAATTATATTTGATGTATAACTCATCATTTGTTTTATTATAGCCAATTTCAAGTGTACGTCTATGTTCTTGTTTTACAATAGACAATGATTGCATCTCATAGTTGCTTAAATGATAAGAGTATTGTTCCGGAGTAATAGCATAAGAAAATATTGTTTTAATACGCCATTGATAGTCTTTTTGTTTGCCTAATGGAATACTAATATCAAACGTGGATTGTTTAATATTAAGTCGATCTTCAAAGGCCAAATCATTTAAATCTAAAATAAGATTATAGTTGAAATAAGCCGATTTTATAGGAATTGTTTTGAGATTAATAATTAATGGTGAATAAATATGATTATTAGGTGTTGAAGCGTTTGAAATCTCTTGATTGGTTGACATGGACAGTTTGAAACGGTTTGTAAAATCGCAGGTTAATAAATATTGAATGCTATCCCATGGAGATGAGTCTCTGAGCCAATTATATCCAGTGGATCCAGCTAAGCGAAAGTTGATAGCATAGGGGAAAAAATTAAAGGTTTGATTATAAAATAGTGCGAGTCCTCCTGTTGCTTTATGTTGTTCAGTAACAGATTTTTTGAATGCATAAAAAGGGGAGTTGTTTTCTTCAGGAGCAAAACGTCTTATTAATGATGAATGAATATCAATAAAATTAAACAATGTAGACTTTAAACTTGAGTTAAGTGAAAGTGAATATTGAGCATCCCCTTCAAATAAAGATAAGTCTTTGTTTTTAAAAATATATTGATCGTATGATGAACTAAGCTTTAATGTTGTTTTAAATGGAAGTTTTGAGATGGACTTGGACATATTATGCGATAGATGATAGACATTTGGTTCTAGAAAAAAGCTATTATAATTTGGAAATGTCGACGATTGATTTGTATTAGAAAGATATTTGACTTCACTGTAATGACCAATCGTCAGAGTGGAAGATTGGTTGAACGATAAAAACGAATAGTTTGATTTTTGAATAATCAATTCAGGCATAGACGCTAAAAAGTTGTTTGCAGCACTTGTAGAATCGCCGCTATATCTATCTGAATCAAGATCAAAGAATTGATTTAATGTCAATGTTAAGCGGACATTATTAGCTAATGTCGTCTTGAATGTTGTATATGATTTTAAGCTTTCATCAGCAACAAAAGGGTCGTTTAAAAAATCTTGATTTAAATACGACACGGTTTGATTAAAAGAAATGTCATTAAAAAGTGTGGAAGAAAACTTGAATTCCCCATCAGATAAAGATTTTTGATTGGTATAAAACATATTGTCATTGAAATTGAATGAGTATGAATAGGTATCAAAATAGTGTCGTGAAAAAGATAGTGAAGATTGTTTTGTGTCTTGAAGGAAGTTTTCGGTTTGATTCAGCGACAATAAAGCCCGATTTCCATGTCTAGACCAGTTGTATGTTATATTTTTTATTAATCGTTTATCTGAACCCGCAGATTTAATTTTTTCTTCAACATCAATGTGTTTGTACAAAAACTTTAACGAACTATAGTTTGAAAGAGTTAAGAGATGGTCTAATGTAAACGAATTATTATTGAGTTGTGTTCGTTGATTTTGCTTGAGTTGAGAAAAAACATAGCGATAATAGTAGAGGGTTCCTGTATGATTTTTGAATTGGTATTGGTGATTAAGTCCATATCCCCATTCACCTTGACGAGACCCCTTTGTTTCGTACCAATCAAGTAAAATAGAAGACTCTTTTCCATTTAAAATATTATAATCAAACGAGTTTTGAACAACCCAACCCCAACCTGGGGTTCGTTTTTTAGAAATTGTAGGAAAGCTCCAAACAACACGTCTTTTGCCCACATTATAGTAGTAAAAAGGAATAGGAATCACTTCAAGTAACGGAACAGGAAGACGCGTTAAATTAAACGGAAAAAAAGTAAATTTATTGTATAAATAAGCTCCATATAATAAAACATGACTATCAGGCTTATAGCGAAATCTCCAAGCGTTTATATAATGATGTGGGTGATGAGGTAGATCACAAGATGTGATTTTTGCCCACTTTCCCCATTGATACACAGGCGATTGTGTTAAGTCTTCAATAGAGACATATAATTTATTTTTTACACCAGTAGGTATCATTGAAAAATGTAATTGAGACAATCGAATAGTGTTTCGTTTTAAATTAAGATAAAGCGATTCCGAGTCTAGATCAATCATGTCTCGACGGATAGTAGCGCGACCTGAAGAATAAGCTTCTTGTGTTTCAGTATTCAAAAGTAACAAGTCTGTTTTGATTGACGTATCGTTGAAAAAAATAGTGACATTGTCTTTTAATATGACTTGTTTTGAACTGTCATCATATTGTAAAAAATCACTAGTGATTGAAATCGGATTTGAATAGAGCGATACGGTTAAGAAACAGAAAAAAAAAAGAAATAATCTAGCAACGTTATTGTTCATTTTGCTTGTAAAAATGACTAGGGATGATATCAAATGATGATGTTGCCCAATAATAAATACTTTTAGAAAATTGATTTAAAAAATAAAACTGACGTTGTAAAAACATGTAAAACA
>JAYOLY010000062.1:0-8589 GCA_038120575.1 Rickettsiales bacterium | reverse complement strand
ACCCACGATAGTTTGTTCCAACAGTACCTTTTGTTTTGGATTATGTTATTTAATTTTTGCACGACTAATTCTGAATGCTAATGCCTTTCCAAATATTTTTTTTAAATTAGTATCAACAAAACTTCTTGAGCTTTCCTCAAAAGGAAATGTTTTTTTAATTCTTACAAACTCTTTTAAAAAATACAATAGTTGAAGTTTTCCTTTAGACTTCTCTATAAATATTTTTTTATTTTTTATAAATGCTTTAGGATTATTTAAAACTTGTCTTGGTCGTCTATTAGCTCTTATTCCTTTAGAAGTTAATCTTATATTACTTGTAGGCACAGCAACTCTGCCACCTCTTGCAGTTTTAACTCCTCCAGTAGCTGATTTAGTAATTACATCAAAAGCTCTGCCATCAATTGTTTTTTGAAATACAGATGACTCAAGTTTATCTCTTGTAGCTTTTTTAAATTTAAATAATAGATTTGGAAATCTTCTGTTTCTAACTGTGAATGCTTTAGGAAATATCTTTTTAACAATATGATCTTTTAACTGTAATGCTGTCTCATTTAAAGTTGATCTAGTTGCATTAGGAACTTGAGTTTTTGCAAAACTGTCTAAACTTTTACTGAATGTTTTGATATTTGATTTTATATCTATTTTTACTGTCATCTATGCTATGTCCTATTTTATTTAGCTTTTTGGTCAATACTTATGAATTTAGAATAATTCTAAACTGCATTCGCCATGTTTACAACTACCAATTTAAACTTGACCAATTTGAAAAAGTAGTAAAATGAAAGTCACAAACTTTCTAGAGTTTGTGACTTTCACTTTTTTAATCATATAATCTTTTCTAGCTTTATCGAACCTTCTAGCTTAGCTAGATCATCAACTATAGCTAGAGTAATTTTATCTTTAGCATTCCTTCTAGTATAAATTTCATAAATGCCTCTGCCTTCCTTAAATCCATTTAATTCTAATCTTGAATAAACAAAATTATAAAGTTTATCTCTTTTAACAATTAGCCAATGATTTTTTAATTCAAAGGCTATATAATCCGCCTTTCCTTTAACCCATCCTGGGTTGCCTTTTATATCTGTTCCTTCAATCCAGGTATATTCATCCTGAAAACTAATATCTATTCTATTAATTCTTTTTCTAGCTTTGACATCAAACTTGAGCTCATGGTCAATTGAAATAACTGGTAATATTCCTTTAACATCCCAATGCTCAAATCTATTTTCATGAACTGTAGCCTCTGACCAATTTTTTAAATGTTGCTCAGCAAATTCTATTTCTTTAATTGTAAAATCCATTAGATCTCATTTCCCCAGGCATCCCAGCCTGGAGTCCTTTGTCTTGCAAATAATTCTATTCTAGGAAGATCTCCACATAGCTCCACAATTCTTTCTCTGATTTCATCAGGTTTTTTGCTATGCTCTTGTAGTTTAGAAATAATTAATTGATCAACTGATTTACCAATTCTTTTGGGATTACCTTTAGTAGCTAGTAAACACATTTCAGGATTGGCTCTTGTCCAATAACCTAATCCTTTAAAGTATGTATCAGCTTTTTTATTTTGTTTAATCCAAGTGAAAGCAACTGTCTTATATTTAAAATTCCAGGCTTTGAGTAATTTAAAACTTCTTTCCAAAAAAGGATCAGTAACCCACATAAAGAGTACACAATGAATATCAGCAATATTATTAATATTAAGATTGCATATATCATTGAATTCCATGCAAGGATAATGCCTGGTAGCATTTCTGCCTTCACCCAATTTAGAATAGCTTTTAAAATACCATGGTGGATCTGCATAAATTATATTATATTTTTTATTTAGGTTTAGCATATCCAATTATAGGTTTAAAGACTCCATCCTCATAGATTAAATGGATCTTCACATCATCACCAGATTTAGAGTAGTTTGATTTAAGCCTTGTTAATTCTCTAGTGCCATCTTCATTTTTATCCATATACCATAAAGATCTAGTAGCACCTTGCCAAGCTGTTGATCCTGAGAACTTATGAGCATTCATTCCTGATACAGATGGATGACCAGAAATAAGAATGGAACATCCAAGTTCTGATGTTAATTGACCTAATACAGCTTTCATAAAATAGTTTACATGAGCTCTTATTATCTCTGATCCACCAAATACATCAGATAATGTATCTAAGATTATATAACCAATTTCATTTTTTTTAATAAAATTATAAAGCTGGTAAAAGAATTTACCTTTTTTTGGTTCACCATTTTGATCAAAAGTAATTAATAAATTATCATGACCAATCCTTGGAGCTATAAATAAATTATTATTATTAGACATCATTGCAAAACCAAATTGCACTTGCTGTTGTCTCCTGGATATTTCGTCAACATCTTCCTCACAGAATACACAAAGTGTTTTAGTTTGTTTTGTTTTAGATCCACAAAATGGCAACCCCTGGCTAATATGATTAGCAAGAGATAAAAGAAATGTTGATTTACCAATTCCTCCAATACCATAAATATTAGCAATAGTTCTTTCCATGTGCCAATCATTCCAGATCCAGGATCTATCTTTAATTTCATTAAGCATTAATTGATTTGCAGTAAATATTTGTATTTCTTCTGCTGAGATTTGTTCTGCAAACTCTAAATCTAAAACACCTTCATTAAATCTTTTAATGACATAACTGCATTTATTTCTAAGCTCAGTTTCACCTCTGCCTTCTTGTTCTAAAGTCATTCCTGGTCTAGCTTGAGCTTTTTCAAAATATTCTTTTGATGAAAATGCTAATAAAGTTTCAAATGATAAGTTGCCATCTTTTTTTAATTTAGCAAAATTTTTGTAAACTATTTTTTGCATAAGAGCTTCTCTACCATCTTGGACTTTACCAATGATGTCATTTGATGAAATATTAGATTCATTTTTAATCATTGGTGTAACATTACCTTTAATCTTTCCATGAATTAGATCTAATAAATTCCTGGAAGGCATTACTGGTTTTTTAGAATGATCTTTAAAATTATAATCTTTAGATGGATAAGCTACCACAAATCCACCTTTGCCTCTTATATCTATTCCTGGAGCTAAATTAGTTGTGTTTTTTATTTCTACATCTTCAGGTTTTTTAAAATAGTAATGAGTTCCGCCTCTTGGAGTGTTTGCTTGTAAAGTTTCCTCAAAATTATCTGGAACTATATTTTTTAATTGATTAAGACTTTTATAACCATCAACATTTTTTATTTGATCATAATCCACATCCACAACAAAAACATCATCAGTTCTGATGCCTACTTGATTAGCTTGACCAGATTTAAAATATTCAAATATTTCATCTGCATCTTGTTCTTCAATATTTGTCCAATCTTTTAATATTGGTTTTTTATTGTTGCATGGAATAACAATAAAATTTTTTGCTATATAACTTTCAATAGCATTTTTAAAATTACTAAGTTCTATATCTCCTAGCATTTGATTTTTGATTCCTATATTCATTATCTGCTTTCTCCAATTTGAGTTTGATTGATTTTAAAGAAACTTTATGTTTTTGCATTAAAGGAATATCATCCACTTTATGCATTAAAGTTTCCAGCTCTGTCCTGGTCACTTCCAAGACTATGTAATATTTATGATTTTTTTCTAAGCTCATATAATTATTTGGAGCCCAGCGATTTTTAGATCGCTAGGCTCTAGGTTAATTAACTAGAATGGAATATCAGAGCTTTGTGATTGAGAACTATTTTGTTCAGTTCCAATTATCTCAAAGCCTTGTGGTCTAGTAATTTCTGAATCATACACAAAATTTGGTATGGAAAGATTTCTAGTTTTATCTCTTTCAGAAACTTCCATTTTGATGCCTTGATATTTAAACACCATAACAGTTCCATTCTGATTAGATCTATTTTCCATCCACTGAGCTACAATTCTTTGAGCAGATTTATAGGTAGCAACACCATCAAAAGTAAATAGTCTTGTTCCTAGCTCTTTATTGTAGCATGGAATTTCAGCAAATCTTCTCCAGGCTTTGACCTCACCATTGGTATCGGTCATTGCTGATGGCTGTGGTGCTGGAGTACAAGCTCCATTAACCCAGGCATCCATCTTTTTTTCTGGTGGTGATTTATCACCTTTAAACCATTGCCAGCCTGATTTGATATTATTGAGATCAAAAGCAACTTTTGTCTCCATATCAAAATTGAATTTAACTTTTTTATTATCTTGATCATTACCCATGAATGCATCTTGAGTAACTTTGTAACTTAAATATGGAGTAATTTTTTTATCCACATTTATATTTGAACTATAATCAGGTAGTCCACTCATAACATCAACTCCTTGTTGTTATATGTTTTGTCATTTTTAAAAAAGTATGCAAATTCCCTAAGCAAAATGACTCAACTTGAGATTTGCAATGTAAACACATGTTTACAATTCGTTTAATTTCAATTCTTTAATATATTCCTTGTCGCTTTCCATATTCCATTGGGATATATTATTGTTAAGATCCTTAGCCTTTTTAACAATTTCAATACAAGGCTTATCATGATCCAGAACTAACTTTGTTAGCTTGTTCGTGTCCTGAAGGATCTTTTCCTTTAGGTTCATAAAAGTTACCTCCTTCTATTTCATAAGTAGTCCTATGTATTTTTTTGTTATCTAAATCTTCAATTAGATAAACATGTGGATCACTTAGAAATTTTTTTTCAGCAAGCTCTTTAGCCTCTTGGTCATTATGAGCCTCAACTTTTAATTCTCTATAACTCTCCATTGGAGTAAAATGCATTTTAAAAATATATTTTTTAGATTCCGCCATAAGCCTCAGTTCCAAAATAGTTTCTATATTGATTTTTTACTTCGTTTTCTAATTTGTCAGATCTATCCCATTTCTTACCAGGATAAATTAATTTATAATAATCATCTAAATTATCAAAAGTCTTACATACATTTTCTATAATCTTGATTGTGTGAACTGCTGTTTCAAGACCATAATAAACATCTTCTCTAGTCATTTCCTGGATCTCATATTTTGTTTTAGATGCTTTAACAAAAATCATTTTTTTTCCAGTAAACTTATAATAAATGCCTCCTTGGATTTTATTATCCATTTCTAATTGTCTTATTTGGCTGGTAGCTTTCCAATCAATTACCAAATCTTTAGTTTCCATATCTGTAAAACCAAGTAATGGAGTTGATGTATTTTTTAAAGTTGCAGTATGTTTAGTTTGTAATTTAAATGGTTTATCTTTTGCAAGCTCAAGATAAGCTGAATAAAGATTTCTAATTATCCCTGGAGCTTTAGATGTGCCAATCATTTTTTCTAATTCTTTTTGTCTTTCATCCTCAGTACAATTTTGAAAAACTGTATTAGCTATAAACTCTTTTTCAGTAATCTGATTAATTTGATCATCAGTTATTTTTTTTTCTAATAACATTCCTAAAACTTTTTCAGAAACTTTACCTCTCTCCAGGTTAAGATTGGATTCATCTTTAAAACCCTGGAACATTTTTTTACATTGTCCTACTGGATCATTTCTAAATCCATTAATGCTTG
The DNA here is from genome assembly GCA_038120575.1 of Rickettsiales bacterium. Lineage (GTDB taxonomy): Bacteria > Margulisbacteria > Marinamargulisbacteria. Next base: position 3,063 of record JAYOLY010000062.1, on the reverse strand, counting down.
ATGGTGATAAATATTTTCTACCGAATTTTTCTAATGGTGATTTCATTTTTGACTTTCTATTTGTGTAAATGTTTTTTCTTTTTCGCAATAATCAATAATCTTATCTAAATCTGTAATAGGATTATTTTTATTTTTATAACGAACTACATATTTAATAATCTGAGCTTGGAAAGAATTTAAATTATTTAATTTAATAAATAACCAAGGCTCAATTAAAAAATTCTTATAATGATTTCCAGAAATTTGTTTTGGATCTTTATTATCTTTTAAAACTTTAATTATATTTTTTAAATTTTTTAAATTAATCATTTAGAGCCTTTATAAATTTTTGCAAAGTCTCATACTTTGGAGAGACTTTATTTTTTTTAATTCTGTAATAAGTTGATTGATGTACTTTTGAAGTCCAGCAGAGTTTATCAACACTTAGATTTTTTTGTTTTCTAAGTGATTCGATTTGCTCAAATTGTTCTTTCAGGCTCATATTTGCCAGTTGCATAAATGCCATGTTTTATTAACTAAGCATTTTCTAGTGTTTTGCAAGCCTAAATTACTTGCATGCATGCGAGGGTTTGATATTATTTCAATATGTCAATTTTAAAAAATATAGGAGGAAAAATGACAAATACAAATAAACTAATGTTTGAAAATACTGCTAAGGTTGGAGATAAGATTAGAGCTTATGATTTTGCTCCAAGATCTGAAAGAGGTGATTGTTACCTTGAAGGTATCGTTACTGAAAAAGGAATGTTGGATAGTAAAACTTATTATTCTTACAAAATCAAAATTACTAAAGTAGTTTGGAATGGTAATGATGTAACTGAAAAAAGAAATTACAGATTCAGTTATGTTCCATTTGAAACTGATCATGATGATTTTGAAAAAAATTATTATCCAAAAGGAACTGCTAGAGTTATGAAAATTGCTGATCCTAAAATTCAAATAGAATATTTTGTTTGGGGTTTAGTTGATGGTGAACATAAAAGTTTTTATGTTCCAGCAGATGATTTAGAAAAATTTATGACTAAGCAAAAATTATCTAAATTTACTAAATTGCAAATTCGTAATCTTAGACATTGCCAAGGTTTAGAATTGGAAAAAGGTTTTACTATTGAGAGAAGATATACTTTTGGAAATGGTGAGACTTCAAAAAAGTTTAAAATTAACCTGGAGGCTTAATGAATATTTTTTCAAAATTATTTTTTAAGTTAGAAAAAATTGTGGATGATCTGTTATGGATCATCCCAATTTTATTATTAGCAATTTTAACTGGTCACTCAGTTATTGCTTTATTATCAACTTTACTTTCATAGGAGGAATAATGAGTATCTATCAAAAAAATGAACTTAAACAAATTAGACCAGTTAAAATAAAAGTTTTTAATAAATATTTTAATTGTTCTTTACATTTTGAAAAAGAATATTTTCCAGGATTTGGAACTTTTTATAATATTACTTTTTATAATCATAAAGGTAACTGTCATGATTTAGAAGGTAGCTCTAGAAGATCTTTTAAAAGAGCTTTCAGAGATATTATGAAAAAGTTAAACAAAAATTTCCAGGAAGTAATTTTTAACTAAAAACATAGGAGGATAAATGGCTGACTACGAAATAAATAAAAAGTTAGCAGAAAACAAATGTGGTAACTACCAAATTAAAGTTACTCACATTGGATCTAAAAGAAGATCCGAATTTTGCAGTTATGAATATTATGTAACTGTAAAATATCAAATTACTGATGTAATGGATCCTAAACGAAAGTTTGGAGTTGTGGCACCAGGATTTGGAGCTAAACCAATTGAGTTGAATGTTGATCGAACTGATAGCTTTATGTTTTTTGATCATCAAAATTTTGATCAAGCTCTATTGGAAATTTTAACAGTAAGATCTAATTGGATTAATCTCCAGGGTTATTATCCAAAAGAAGGGAGAGCTCATGGCTAAAGATAAAAATAAAAATCCTTATACTGGAGATTTATTTGGTGTTGAAGATTGTCCAATTTGTGAGGGTTCAGGTGAAATTAAATCTGAGCCTATTTACTCTACTGAGATAATTAATGATTGTGAAGATTGTGATGGAACTGGAGTAAAGCAATGGCAGTAATTGATGACACTATAAAAGAAGTTATTGATTCTAATAGAGCTAAAGCTCATGAGAAGGCTAAAAAGGATCAAGTAGCTATGAGATCTGAAGTTAAAGAATATATTGAGAATTGCAGTATTCTTAATCTTCAAAAAATATTTTCATTTGTAAAAGAAATTAAAAGGAAGCATGTTTTATGAAATTTACATTTGAAAATGAGTTGAAAAAAATAAACCAAATGTTTGAGGAAAAACCTATGACAGTAAAACAAAAAATCTATGTGCTTAGATATAATGAATATTCTTTAGATGGAATGTTTGTTAATGCTTGGAAAAAAATTTCCATTAGATCTGAGAGCTTAGATCAAGCTAAAATAATTGGTGATGAATATTTTAAAAAAAACAAAAACATGAAATTCAGAGAATGTATTTGTACCAGTAATGATATTGGATTTAATGAATTTTATGGCAATATACCAGTTATAAATGTAAATAAAAATGGAGTAAATAAATGAAAAAAATACTTCTAATTTTAACCTTATTAGCATTAACAAATTGCTCATCATATAATCCTTTATATGATCCTAAATCTTCCATTGAGGGAGGAAAGTTTTATTTTCAAGATCTTCAGGAATGTGAAGATATGATTAAAAGACTTGAAGGCTTTTTTGATGCTGATATAAGATACAAAAGAATTGATAAGTGCATGGAGCATAGAGACTATTCAATTCTTTAGCTTCCTATATGTCCTGGAGCCTTTTATGGGCTCCAGGTTAGATTTAATCCTTCATATAACAATTAAAACAAACTCTTTCCTTTTTAGATAATTCAGTGGCTTTAGCTAATAAGACAAAGCTATCATTATTATAAAGTTGTTTATTACACCTCTGACAAGATCCGACTATAAAAGAGCTTGGTGGCTTTTTGCTTTTTGACTTTGGTTTCATTTGAAAAAATTACCTTTCCTTTTTCATCAACATAAATA
>JAYOLY010000061.1:0-8708 GCA_038120575.1 Rickettsiales bacterium | reverse complement strand
CTGCAGAATTGTATAAACAAGATCCTGCGGCAGCTGCTGACGCTGCTGGAGCTGGGGCAAACACAGATGCTGCTGATTCAGCTGACAAGAAAGCAGAAGACAATGTCGTTGATGCCGATTTTACAGAAGTTGAAAACGAAAAAAAGTAAGGTAAACAGTTTATGTATAGGGTTGGCTAATGTAGCCAACCCTGCTTATAATAAAGGTTCATTATGTCAGAAGATTTATATGCACTATTAGGGATATCAAAAAATTCAAGCGAAGCCGAGATTAAATCGGCCTACAGAAAGCAAGCACGAAAATATCATCCGGATGTAAACAAAGATCCAGGCGCTGAAGATACGTTTAAAAAGCTTCAAAAAGCCTATACTATTTTGTCTGATCCACAACGAAAACAACAATACGATCAATTCGGTGTTGCTGACGATTCTGCTGCTGGAGGACAGGGTGGCTTCGGTGGTTTTGGTGGATTTGGAGGCGGATTTTCATCTGCTGGTTTTGATGGAATTGATGACATTTTCGATGCTTTTTTTGGTGGATCAGGATCACGTTCTGGTTCAAGACGTGGAAGCTCTGCTGGGGAAGATTTAAGGTACGATCTGAAAGTCACACTTGAAGATGTTGCAAAAGGTCTTGAAGCTGATATTGAAATTTTTCATCTTCAAAATGTGGGTGGAAAATCGACATCATGTTCTAAATGTGGCGGAACAGGACAAATAAAAGTGACACAACGAACCATTTTAGGTGTTGTATCTCAAGTAACAACGTGTCCGCAGTGCGGTGGCGCAGGTGGATCTGATACACGACAAAAAACTAAGAAAAAAATTAAAGTAACCATTCCGGCAGGAGTAGAAACAGGTGTGAAATTGCGTGTCAAAGGTGAAGGAAATGACAGTATTTCAAGTGGGCCTGCAGGCGATTTATATGTTGTGATTAGTGTTCAGGATCATGCATATTTCAGGCGCGAAGAAGAAAATATTATTTTGTCTTTAGATTTACCATTTACTCAATTAATTTTGGGATGTGAAATTGAAGTTCCTATTTTAAATGGAACAGCTAAACTTAAAGTTCCATCAGGAACACAGCCAGGAACAGTGTTTAGATTGAAATCGAAAGGTGTTCCAAATATTCAAGGATATGGTCGAGGCGATCAGTATGTTGAAATTAATGCTAAATTACCCAAGCATTTGTCTGCAAAAGAAAAGCAACTTGTTGAAGAAATTCAAGATATTCGTGGCGATAAAAAAATCCACGACAATATTAAAGAATACATCGTTCGAAAATAAATTTTACGTCACTATTTCTTAATAAATAACAACGGATCAGCATGATTTCCATCAATTTTGATCTCAAGGTGTAGATGTGGACCTGTTGCATAGCCAGTAGCTCCGACATAGGCAATTTCATCCCCTTTTCGAACAACATCTCCAGCTTTAACAACTAATCTAGAGGCATGAGCATAAAAAGATGAAATCGCTTTTTTATCTGATGGACGTTTTCCATGATAGATAAGGACACTTTTTCCATAACCACCTTTTGTACCAGAAAATAAAACTTTACCAGAATTAGCCGCTCGAATTTTATATCCTTTTGGAGCTGCAATATCAATTCCTGTATGCATAATCTTTCGTTTGAAAATAGGATGCATTCTCATGCCGTATCGGCTTGAAATCCAACCTTTAACTGGTAGTAAAAAATCTCCAGTTGCGTAATAGGTATCATCTTTGGCTGCTTTTAAAATAATATCTGTAAGTTCTCTAGATAATCGATCCAGTTCTTTATTTTGGGATTCTAATTTTTTTATTTGAGTTGTCAGATTTGAAATGTAAAGATCTTGGGAATGTTTATTTTTTTTCAAAACAGATTCTTTAGCAAGGATATCTTTTTTTAATTGAACAATTTTTTCTCTTTTTTCTTGAAGCGTTAATTGGTCTTGTTCAAGTTTATGTTTTTGAGATCGAATCTGTTGTATCAGTGCCATATCTTCTTTGAGTACTTTTTGAATAAAATATCGATTATCATCATTGAGTTGAATCATGTTGTCATTAAACAAAATATCTGTCACTTGAATCGGAGTCGACATAAAAATATGTTTCAATCGATCTGCAAAACTTTCTTGCAAAGAATCAAATGTTTTTTGAGACTCTTCAACAGATTGAATAGCCTCCTTTTCTTCAAGAGAAATTTTATTTAAATAGCGTTTTGTTTTGTTCAAGTTTATTTCAGTTTGTTTGATCTTCTTTTTAAGCGTACTCATATAGGCTTCTGCGCGCCGACGTTCTTGAATTTTTGGCTTTAATTTTGCTTCGTTTTGTTGAATTTGTTTTTCAACATTTTCTAGTTTGGCAGTTGTATTGGCGTAAGAATATGAGAAAAGCAAAAGACTTAAACAGCAAAAGATAAAATAGGATTTAAACATAAAATAAGTATAATAGGTTCATAAAAGTTTAACTAGGACAGATTAGAAATAAACAACTTAAATAAGGTCAAGAATTTTCATAATAATATGCTTTGGAAGCAATGTTTTTGCTGCAATGGTTTCTATATCATCCTCTTTAAGTTGATTCAAATCTGGGTATACTGTCATTAGTTTATTAAATCGCTTAACACCAACTCCCTCAATGGCCATAAACTTTGATAGAAATGTAGATGTCAGGCGTTTTTGTCGTTGAAATGTAACCGCAAATCGATGTGCTTCATCACGGACTTGTTGGAGTAGTTGCAATCCTGAATGGTGTTTTTCTAGTATAATAGAGTCTTTTTGGTGAGGAATAAAACATTCTTCAAGTCGCTTAGCTAATGCAACAATCTCAACTTTTTTCTCTAAATCAAGTTGATATAATGCTTTCATAGCGAAATTTAATTGACCTTTTCCTCCATCAATTAGCAATAAATTAGGCAAGTTGCCTTCATCTTTGCAGCGGCTCAATCGCCTGTATACAACTTCATAAATAGATTGAGGATCATGAGATGTTCTTGAAACTGTTTTGATATTATAGCGTCTATACTCTTCTTTGCAGGGTTTGCCCGATCTAAAACTGACTGATGAAGCAACAATATGCTGTGCTTGAAGATGAGAAATATCAAAACCAAGAATCCAGTCTGGTGTTTGTTGTAAATTTAATCCTTCTTTTAATGCAGTAACAGCAGACGTTTGGGAATCTTTTAAAGACTGCAATACAAGTCTATCTAAAGCATAAAGAGAATTTTTTTGAGCATTTTTTAATAACTGTTTCTTCTCTCCAATTTTTGGGATGTGAATGACAGATTCAGTTAAATTTAGAGACGTTTGTAAATAATGACCTAATGCATCATCGCAAATAATCGATTCAGGAAACTTATTAAGTTTATCAATTAAATGAACCACAGACACATCAATAAAGCTATTAAAATCAAATTGATTTTTATCTTCAAAAAATCCATGTTGATATAACAGTTGCCCTTTAATAATTTCTTGAATCGTTAAATAGAAAAACTGATCATTTTCTGCAACTGCCCAAATTTGAGTATGGTCTTGCAATTCAATTTGAACTCGTTGTTGGGTCAGCAGTTGCTCAATTCTGAATAATTTATCTCGATAGATACTTGCTTTTTCATAGTCTTGCGTTGCTGAGTAATGCATCATTTTTTTTCTAAAATCTCGAGCAATATGCTTTTCTTTTCCGTTTAAAAAAGCTATCAATTTTTGAACCAATTGGTCATAGTCAGATTTTATGTCTTTATATACACAAGGACCTATGCATTTTTGAATATCGAGTAATAGGCATTTAGGTTGTGTTTCTGTAAGAGTGATATCTTGTTTACAATCACGTATTGGAAACAGTTCATACAACAAACGCCGAAGCTTTCTTGTAGAACCAATAGAGGGGTAGGGTCCAAAATAGGTGCATTTATCATTTTTTTTAGTTCGAGTAATCACTATTTTGGGAAAGGGTTCCGTTGTTGTCAGTTTGATATATGGATATGTTTTATCGTCTTTAAGTAAAATGTTGTAGCGAGGTTTGTAGGTCTTTATAAGTTGATTTTCTAGTATTAAAGCCTCTTTTTCAGTGTGAGTCGTAATAATATTAAAATCAACAATATATTTAACCATAATTTGAGTTTTGATATCAGTATGAGTCTTTGTAAAATATGATCGTACCCGTCGTTTTAGATCTTTGGCTTTTCCAATATAAATAATCTCACCTTGAACATTTAGCATTTGATAAATACCGGGAGACGTTGGGAGATGTTTAAGTTGGTTTTTAATGGTGTCCATGTGCTTAGTATAGCAAACGTCATATCAAAAGATGAATTTTGATAGTGTCGCATAAACAATGTAAGTCTTGAAGATTTGGATAGACTTTGATTTAATCAATTCAATGAAAAAACTAAATGTTGCAGTAATCGGATTAGGAAACATGGGAAGACACCATGTAAGAAATTTTCATGACATTGAGTCTGCCAATTTAGTTGCTGTATGCGATCTTAGCATCGAAAAGGCCCATGATTTTGCAAAACAATTTAATTGTAAAGCGTATTCTGATGTAAGCAACTTGCTTGATAGCGAAAATCTAGATGCTGTCAGCATCACAGCATCGACATCGACACATTTTAAGATCGCTTATGAAGCCCTAGAAAAAGGGTGTCATGTTTTTGTTGAAAAACCAATTTGTGACACAGTTCAAGATGCCACAACATTAATCAAGTTTGCAGAAGAAAAACAACGTGTGTTAATGGTTGGTCATATTGAACGCTTCAATCCGGCTGTTCAAAAATTAAAGCTCATGATAGAACAAGGAGTATTAGGCAAAATTACCTCGCTAATTTCTAGACGAGTTGGTGCGTTTCCCCCTCAAATCCATGACGCTAATGTCATAATTGACCTAGCTGTTCATGATATTGATATTTGTAATTATTTATTAAACCGTAGCCCAGATTCTGTTAAAGGAAATGCAGGCAAAGCCTTGATAGATGGACGAGAAGATTATGCAGAATTATTGTTAACTTATGGAGATCAAACAGCATTTATTCAGGTAAACTGGATTACACCTGTCAGAATTCGCCAGCTTGCCATTACAGGAACAAAAGGATACGCAGAATTAAATTACATCACCCAAGATATAACATTTTACAAAAGCAACTATAAAGACATTCCAGGAAAGTATGGAGAGGCATCAATTAAATTTGACGAAACCGAAAAAGTTGTCATTGATTTTGATAAAAAAGAACCTCTAAAAGAAGAATTAACACATTTTATAACATGCATAAATACAAATACAGTCCCTCTTGTATCTGGAGATGTTGGTAAAGAAGCCCTCGCTATCGCACTAGATTCAATGGAAAAAATGAATATCAAATATATTTTGAAATAAATTTTAAATCAACTAATTGTCGTAGATATTAAATAAAACATTCTTTTTATTCTGTAAAAAAAAATTCTCTAATGTTATGATACTAATGTTATATAAAATTAAAATTAAATTGCATTTTATGTCATTGTTTATAAACGTTATAAAATATTTGAGGGATATATCTTTTTTTGATTAATTAAATTTTAAAGCGCGAATTGATACTTAAAGGACTAAAGTTGAAACTTAAAGAATTAATAAAAAATGATACGATTCCTCTCCTAATTGAGGGGTTATATGTCAATTTTTCAGGCTGAACTCGATTTAGCAACATTAACATTTGATAAAACGCTCGAAACAGAGTGTAGAAAGTTGTTCGAGGCCACAAATTATTCTATTGCAACAGCAGAAACTATTTCTAAAGGCATAATAGGAAACACGTTACAATCAATTACAAAACATAAAAATAATTATGTTGCTAGTATTTTGTGTAAGTCTCCTCTCGAGTTTAAGCGATTTTTTGCTTTGGATCTAAATTCCAAAAACCTTGTTTCTGAGTCTTTAGCAATAAACATCGCTCAAGGTGTTTCGACATCTTTGAATACAAGTATAGGCTTAAGTTGTATAGGATTAATAGGTTATCAAAACCAAGACAGTGTTGCTCAGGCAAAAGTGGGTCTTGGATGTTCTTTTAACACCAATCTCGCAGCGAAAACCCTAGAGTTGAGGGGCACTAAACCTGTTATTTTTAAACAAATTATACAAGCATCACTAGCTTATTTAAAAAATTATTTCATTAAATTTGCTCAATTAAATAAATCAAAGGAGGTTATTAAGTGATGAACGAAAATAAAGAAAAAGCATTAAGTTTTGCATTATCTCAAATTGAAAAAGCTCACGGTAAAGGATCTATAATGACATTGGGAGATATGCCAACACTTGAAATTGAAACCATTTCAAGCGGGGCAAAATCTCTAGATCTTGTACTTGGTGTTGGAGGGTATCCGAAAGGAAGAATTATCGAAATTTTTGGTCCAGAGTCATCAGGTAAATCAACGTTAGCGTTGCATGCTGTGGCTGAAGCTCAAAAAGCTGGAGGTGTCAGTGCTTATATTGATACTGAGCACGCATTAAATGCAGGGTATGCCAAAAATTTAGGCGTCAATTTAGAATCATTGTTGCTATCTCAGCCTGATTATGGCGAACAAGCTTTAGAAATTGCAGAAACACTTGTTCGATCTGGTGCAATCGATTTGATTGTAATCGATTCAGTTGCTGCTTTAGTTCCTAAATCTGAAATTGAAGGAGATATGGGCGATGCTCAAATGGGGATGCAAGCTCGGCTAATGTCTCAAGCGTTAAGAAAATTGACTGCAATAGTAAATAAATCTAAATGTGTGGTGATATTTGTCAACCAAATTCGTGAAAAACTTGGCGTTATGTTTGGTAACCCTGAAACGACACCAGGTGGGCGTGCTTTAAAATTCTATTCGTCTATCCGAATTGATATCCGTAGAACAGAAACACTAAAATCTGGTGTTGAAATGATTGGAATTAAAACTAAGGTAAAAATCGTGAAAAATAAAGTGGCACCCCCATTTCGGTTTGCTGAACTTGAAATCGGATTTGGAACAGGGGTGTCGTATGAAGGCGATTTGATTGATCTTGGGGTAGCCTTAGATATTGTCGAAAAAAGTGGAACTTGGTATTCATTTAATGGCGAAAGAATGGGGCAGGGCCGAGAAAGTGCCAAAAAATACTTAAAAGAAAAGCCAGAAATTGCAAGTCAAATTAATCAAGCTATTGATGAAAAAGTTGCAGCAGATAAAGAGCAAAAAGAGAGTAAAAAAAAGGAAGGTGTTAAACAATGAGTCCAATGACACTAACGTTAATTATTTCCATTAGTTTAACAGGGATTGTTGTTTCAACTTACTTCGTTAGGCTGATATTAACAGATAAAAAATTGAAAAATGCAGAAGGTAAGCGCCAGCAACTGATTAAAGATGCAAAACGTGAATCTGAAAAAATTATTCAGCGTGCAGATTTCGAAAATCAAAATATATTGAAAAAAGCTCGAAGAGAGTCTGAAGAAATGTTTCGAAAGCACCAAAAAAGCATGGATGATTTAGAAAAAAGAATTTTAAATAAAGAAAAGCATTTAGCAGAAAAAGAAGAGCATCTAAATCAGTCTAAAAATAAGTATTCACAATTAAAAGAAAAGCAAAATGACATCATTAAACAGCTATCTGAGCGATTAGAGAAAGTGGCAGGCTTAACTAAAGATGAAGCTGAAAAGCAATTGATGTCAAATATTGAAAAAGAAATGCGAATCAAAGCAAGTGCAATGATTAAAGACATTGAGGACAAAACAAAAAAGATTGCAACCCGACGAGCAAGAGAAATTGTGGTTGATGCCATTCAGCGAACAGCTGTTGATCATGTATCAAGCATCACAACATGTACTGTTCAATTGCCTGATGAAGACATGAAAGGACGCGTCATTGGTAAAGAGGGCCGAAACATCAGAGCATTCGAAGCTATTTCTGGTGTTGATGTTATTGTAGATGATACGCCTGGAGCCTTAGTGTTGTCAGCATTTGATCCTATTCGTCGAGAAGTGGCAAAAATGACAATGGAAAAACTACTAGCCGATGGTCGAATTCACCCCGCAAGAATCGAAGAAGAGATAGCAAAGTCTAGAAAAGAGTTAAAAGACATCACAATAGAACATGGAGAGCGGGCTGCTGATGAGTTAGGACTTCAATTTCACCCTAAAATAATAGAATTAATGGGTAAGTTATACTACCGATCAAGTTATGGTCAAAATATCTTGTATCATTCACTAGAAGCTGCTCATATTGCTGGAATTATTGCTGCTCAGTTGGGTGTAAACGTGAAGTTAGCAAAACGTGGTGCCATGATGCATGACATAGGAAAAGCACTAGATTTTGAAAGAGAAGGCTCTCACACAACATTAGGAAAAGAAGTTTGTGAGCAATATGGAGAATCTCCTGAAATATTAAATTGTATTATGGCGCATCACGAAGAAGAGCCCCCAGAAACAGTTGAAGCAATCATCGTCATGGTTGCGGATGCACTCTCTTCAGTTCGACCAGGTGCTAGACGCGAATCCGTTGAGACCTATGTTAAGCGTCTGGAAAAACTCGAAACAATTTCAAAGCAATTTGAAGGTGTGGAAAATGCCTATGCCATTCAAGCGGGTAGAGAAATCAGAATCATTGTCAATCCTGAAGATGTTACTGATGAGACAACTCATAAACTTGCATTTGATATTGCCAAAAAAATTGAAAAAGAAGTGGACTATCCTGGAGAGGTCAAAATTAACATTATCAGAGAAACACGTGCTGTGAGTGTTGC
>JAYOLY010000060.1:0-8900 GCA_038120575.1 Rickettsiales bacterium | reverse complement strand
GCAGGGACCAGCTTAAGTATGCATAAGCCATACTACTTTTTAAATGAACCGATCGAAACAAGGCAACGGCATAAAATAACGTACAAGGAAAAAAAAGTCTAAATGTCCAAGTCGCACAAAAGTCATGAGCATTATGAAGTAAATCAGCAGGCGTTAATCCTACACCAATTAAACACAAACTCCCTAATACTCCAAAAGCTGTTCCAAGTTTAGCGAGTATATTATTGAGTTTGTCTTTAATAAATAACGACTGAAAATTAATGTAAAATAATGTAAATACAAGACCTGCAAAAATGACACAACTATTAAATAATACAAAAGATACAACATTTAACCGACCAGAGTAACTAATCCAGCGTCCCAAATCGCTAAAAAAATTATTTGTTATAGAATAACTAGGTTGGGTTATGTCAAAATAAGTACCTCCCGCATATAGCCCCATAGCTAAGATGTTAAAGCAGATAAAAACATAGACAGAAAGCTGTGGCATCTTGATTAGACTGAAGTATGGCGAACTAAAAAAAGACTGTTGTTTGTTGGGTATCATTATTATTTTTTTAATTTAAAAAAAGATTGTAAATGAAACGTTTGGTATAAAACATTGATAATAAAAGTAAAAACAACAATTTTTTGTGAAACAACTTGAAAAATTAATGCATTATCAGTTTTTGCAAACATCATGGGGCCTAATTCTGACAAAATGACATAAGCAACAACAAACAAAGACCATGCAAAATACCCAAAAGCCATAGAATTATGAAACCGTTTTGAACGATACAGTGCAATGGCATAAAGAAATGTGCATGGAAAAAATAATCGAAATGTCCATTTTGCACATAACCGATGAGCTTCGGGATTAATGTCAATTGGAAATAAAGCCACACCAATCAGGCTTAATCCTCCCAAAAGACCAAAAAATGTTCCTGTCAAAGCAATATATCTATTCCCTGTGTTTCGTCTGAATAAAAGAAAATATTCAAGAAAAAAAAGAATAAATGTAACCCCAGATAAAATAATAACCGAATTAAATAGCAAAAATGATTTCCAGTTAGATAATTCTGAAAAACTTGTTAATCGACCTAAATCACTAAAAAAATTTTTAGTTAGGGAATAACCAGGTGCTGTTGGGTCAAGGTAATTTCCACCAGAATATAAATACATAGCAAGAATATTAAACAAAATAAAAAGAATCATAATAACCCTAGGGATATCTCGTAGTATGATGTGTGGATGGTTGATCGACTTAAGATACTTTACCATTCTAAGGGCAACTCCTTATTGAAAAAAATTAAAGATACAAACATGTATTCTATTACCCATTTGTAAGAAGAATTAAACATATTTTTTAGCTTAAAGTATGTTGTCTGATTAAACATAAATAAATTAAATGTTGGTAGCGATCAAAAGTGATAAATGCTATAATTTGCCAACATGTCAAAACAACCTGAAGAAAACCGCATAATTTCATCTATGTCCCAACCTGAAGATCATAAAGAAGTGTCGTTGAGACCTAGATTGCTAGATGCGTTTATTGGCCAAAAACATCTTAAAAAAAATCTGAATGTCTACATTGACGCTGCCAAAATGCGCCAAGAAAATGTCGAGCATATTCTGTTGTATGGACCACCAGGATTGGGTAAAACTACGTTGGCTACCATCATTTCAAATGAAATGGGCGTCAATATTAAAACAACATCAGGTCCTGCAATTGAACGACCCGGAGATTTAGCAGCAATCCTAACCAATCTAGAAGACGGTGACATTTTATTTATTGATGAAATTCATCGATTGCATCGAACTGTAGAAGAAGTGCTTTATCCTGCAATGGAAGATTTCGAGCTTGATATTGTAATAGGAAAAGGACCATCGGCAAGATCTATCCGATTAGATGTTTCTAAATTCACCTTAATTGGCGCTACAACGCGAGTAGGGTTGCTGTCAGCTCCATTGCGAGACCGATTTGGAATCATAGAGCGACTTCAATATTACGATCATGATGAATTAGCTATTATCATTAAACGTGCAGCTGGAATACTCAATACTGACATCAAAGAAAATGCTGCATTGGAAGTTGCCAAACGATCTCGTGGAACACCAAGAATTGCCAATCGACTCTTAAAGCGAGTCCGAGATTGGGTTCAAGTAAAAGGAGACTCCGTTATAACGTGTGAAAATATTCAAGAAAGCCTTGAAGGTCTTGGTGTTGATAATTTGGGTCTAGATCAATTGGACAGATCCTATTTGACGGCGCTTATTAAAAAGTTTGGAGGTGGCCCTGTTGGTGTAGAAACAATAGCGGCCAGCATTTCAGAAGAGTCTGATGCCTTGGAAGATGTTGTCGAGCCATACGTGCTGCAATGTGGGTTTATTGAACGAACACCACGTGGACGAATCGCAACCGCTTTAGCCTATCAACATCTTGGTCTAGCAATGCCAGAAAATAAAAAAACAAATCAAATTGAACTATTTTAAAGGAGAGATTATGTCTAAAAAAAGAGTTGGAACAATTACAAGAAACACAGCAGAAACCAAAATTAATCTGCAGTTTGATATCGATGGAGATGGGCAATCAACAATTGATACCGGAATTGGTTTTTTTGATCACATGCTTACGCTTTTTGCTAAACATGGTTTGTTTGACTTAACTGTAAAGGTTGATGGCGATTTAGATGTTGATGGGCATCACAGTGTTGAAGATGTCGGAATTTGTCTAGGTCTCGCTTTTAGAGATGCTGTTGGTGATGCTGTTGGAATCAATCGTTATGCTTCCGTAATCATTCCCATGGATGAGGCATTGTGTCAGACAGCCATTGATGTCAGTAACCGACCTGCGTTAAGTATGAATCATAACTTTGATAAAGAAAAAGTTGGACAGTTTGATTCAGAACTAGTGGAAGAATTTTTTAATGCGTTTGTAAACAATGCCCGAATTAATTTACACATAGATATGCTTAAAGGGAGCAACTTGCATCATAAAATAGAAGCTTGTTTTAAGGCTTTTGGAGTCTGTTTAGATCAAGCAACTCAATTAGATCCAAGAAAAAAAGACGTACCATCAACAAAAGGCGTTTTATAAAATAATTTTTTAGTTTTTTTTGGAAATAAAAAAGACTATAATGTCATTAATGGAAGAAAAAATTTTATTTAATGAAAAAAAAATTAGTTCCATTACGATGTCTTTAGCAAAACAAATGTCTTCAAAACTTAAAGAAAAAACAGTCCTAATCGGTGTCGATCTAAAAGGTAAGTTTCTTGCTGAGCGATTAAAAAAACATTGCGAATCTCTAAGCAACCATTCCATTGAACTTGGTACAGTTGATACCTCATTATATAGAAACTTAACAGGGCAGAATTACATCAATCTAGGGGAGACAAATATTCCGTTTTGTTTGAAAAATAAACACATCATTTTGGTGTTTGATTCCTTAAAAAGTGGAAAATCAATTTATGCAGCATTGAATGCATTGAGCGATTTTAATGAGCCCGCCAGCATAGATATTGCATGCTTATTTTATTTCAATCTCTTACACTATCCTTTTTTGGTAAAATATGTTGGAAAAACATTAAATCCAAAAAAAATTAGTCAGGTTACTCTTCAATTATTAGAAGTTGAAGGTAATGATTTAGCGATTGAAAAAATAGATAAAAAGTCGCCCTGTTTAGTGTGAATTAATAATGAAAATAACAGTTCTATTCTAGTAACATTGTAATAAAATTGATAAAATAATAAAACTATGGACAAAAATAAAAAAAGCAAAAAAAATTCAGGTAAAAAATTAAAAGATTGGCGACATATAATATGGTATGTCTTAATCGGACTAATGACATTATCTATATTGTCTACTTATGTCAGCGATCCACAAACATCATCACAAATCACTTTTTCTGAATTTATGCAGCATATGAGTTCTAATAGTTTGAAAGAAGTCACTGTAAGGCCATCAGAAAAAGTATTGATTGGCGAAACTAAAACCGGAGAAATGGTCAAATCCTATTATATTGATTATCCAGGCTTTATTGACGAGTTGCGTGCTCAAGACGTAAAAATAAAAATTAACCCTACCGATGGGAGTTGGGTTATCAGTTTGCTTATTCAAGCTTTTTTACCATTTCTACTTATACTTGGTGTTTGGTTTTTTATTTTTAGACAAGCTCAAGGAATGAACAATCAAGCTATGTCTTTTGGTAAATCCAGAGCTGTTCCATGGAAAGATCAAGGTGATAAAAAAGTTACATTCAAAGATGTTGCAGGTATCGATGAAGCTATTGAAGAGTTAAAAGAAATTGTTGATTTCTTAAAAAATCCAAAACGCTATCAAGATATTGGCGCAAAAATTCCAAAAGGCGCTCTTTTGATGGGGCCTCCAGGAACAGGTAAAACCTTGCTTGCTAAAGCAATAGCTGGAGAAGCAAATGTTCCATTTTTTAGTTTATCTGGATCAGATTTTGTTGAAATGTTTGTTGGTGTTGGTGCATCAAGAGTAAGAGATTTGTTTGCTCAAGCAAAAAAGAAACAACCCTGTTTAATTTTTGTAGATGAAATTGACGCGGTTGGAAGGCATCGAGGGGCTGGACTTGGTGGTGTACATTATTAAAGAGAGCAAACATTAAACCAATTACTGGTTGAGATGGATGGATTTAACCAAAAAGAAACCATCATCATCATTGCAGCAACAAACAGACCTGATATTTTAGATCCTGCTTTGTTAAGACCAGGCAGATTCGATCGTCAAATAGTTTTAGATAAACCTGATTTAAAAGGTAGACAGAAAATTTTAATGATCCATGAGAAAGGTAAAAAAATTGCAAAAAATGTTGACTTAGAAACAATAGCTAAACGAACACCTGGTTTTACAGGTGCTGATCTTGCTAATTTAATTAATGAATCTGCGTTGCTTGCAGCAAGAAAAAACAAGAAAATTATAGACATGGAAGAACTTGAAGAAGCAACAGATCGAGTTATGGCTGGACCAGAGCGTAAGTCTAGATTAATTTCAAAAAAAGAAAAAGAAATCATTGCATTTCATGAGCTCGGACATGCCATTGTTGCTGCTGAATTGCCAAATACAGATCCTGTTCATAAAATCAGCATTCTTCCTCGAGGAAGTGCGTTGGGTTATGTATTACAAGTTCCTATTGAGGATAAATATCTAGTTTCAACTGAAGAAATAAAAAATCAAATTCGAATTTTAATGGGGGGGCGAATTGCAGAAGATCTCATTTTCAACGAGGTGACAACTGGAGCATCGAACGATATTGAAAGAGCGACGTCTCTGGCCAAAAAATATGTCTGTACTTATGGAATGAGCAAACTTGGAAATATTCAGTTCGGTAAAACTCAAAAAGAAATTTTTCTTGGAAAAAATATGGGCGATCAAGCTATAGATTATTCCGATTCAACGGCACGTCAAATTGATGAAGAGATCCATAACATTATCAATACATGCTTTAATGAGGCAAAAAAAATATTAAAAAGTAATCTAAGTGTTATGAAAGAGTTAGCAGTGATATTGATGGAAAAAGAAGTGATTGAAGGCAAAGATTTTTTAAAGTTGTTTGAAAAAGTGAAGAAAAAAAGTGATAAACCAGATATTAAAAAAACAGTAAAAAAAACAACAAGTAAAGA
Organism: Rickettsiales bacterium; assembly: GCA_038120575.1. Taxonomy (GTDB): domain Bacteria; phylum Margulisbacteria; class Marinamargulisbacteria. The sequence continues at coordinate 3,274 of JAYOLY010000060.1, read as the reverse complement.
AAAAAAAGATCCTGGTAGTTCTGCAGAACTAAGATTAGCTCAGGCATAAATTTCATCGGGGCGTAGCGCAGCCTGGTAGCGCACTAGTATGGGGTACTAGTGGTCGCTGGTTCAAATCCAGTCGCTCCGACCAAAGAGTTTAAGATATGTTTAAAAGAAGACAAAATAATAATATTGCATTTATGGTTTTTTCAAAATCAAGTGGAAAGAATGTTAAGTTTAATATTACACAGTCTCGTTTAAGAACCCTTATTATTTCAATTTTATTAAGTTTTATTATTCTAATTTTTGGAATTTATATTTCATATAATACAAATTTAAAGGAAGCTGCATATAAACAATTAAAACGTGAAAATAAAATGCAAGAACAGCAGTTAATTAATTTATCCAATCAACTAATGATTGTTGAAGACCAAATGACAAAACTTATCGAAAGAGAAGAAGAGCTAGATAGTTTGCTTGGAGAACAGGGATCAAAAAAATTAAAAAAAAAAAATAAAAAATTAACTTTATTTCAACAAGATATACAAGAATTTAAAAATGAAAATCTGCCTAATTCCGAAAATTTATCAAGCAAAATGAATTTTCTTATCAGCTATCTTAAAGATATGAATGTAACTTATGATACATTTGTAGAAAAAGTTCATCAAATGAAAACAAAATATGCAGCTACACCATCCATGAGACCATTATACGGAAAAATGATGTCTTCTTTTGGGTGGAGACGTCATCCACTGTACGGTAAACAAAAGCATCATAAAGGAATCGATATTGCTTCATGGGCAGGTGCTCCAATTCAGGTAACAGCTGATGGAATTGTCGAATATGCAGGATATTCAACATCGTATGGCTATCTTGTTGTGGTCGATCATGGTTATGGTTTAAAAACAATTTATGCACATTGTTCACAATTGTTAGTTGAAAAAAGAGACATAGTAAAAAAGGGGCAAATCATTGCCCAAGTGGGCTCAACAGGCCTCTCTACTGGAAATCATTTACACTATGAAATAAAGAAAAGAAGGCAGTCAATAAACCCAGTAACTTATCTCGATTTAGATATGTTTACAGCCAGAGATAGGGTATGGTAGTGTAGTATTTATATGGCAAAAATTAAAAAATACAACACAGAAATAGTTAATACAGTAATAGGTGAAGATTCGTCAATTAAAGGGTCTATACATTCTCAACAATCTATACGAATTGACGGAATATTTGAAGGTGAAATTAATTCACAAGGTGAGATTTTTATTGGTGTTAACAGTCATGTAAATGCTAATATTTTTGGAAAACATGTCGTTGTTGCTGGTGAAGTGGTTGGAAATATCGAAGCTATAAAAAGTTTACAAATCACTAAAACAGGAAAAGTCTATGGCAACATTGCTGGTGATCAATTATTAATTGAAGAAGGCGGTATTTACAAAGGAAACGTAAATATGGACATTATTTCTTCTAAAAATTCGTATTCAGAGGATATTAAATCAAACCAAAACTAGGCAAGTTTTTTGTTTGCGCTACTCCCATAGGAAATTTAAAAGATATTTCAGCTAGAGCTATAAATGTGTTGTCTACTGTAGACATTATCGCAGCTGAAGATACAAGAGTAACAGCAACGTTATGTCAATTATTAGGTATAAAAAATACACTCATTAGTTTACAAAAATTTAATGAAAAAAGTCGAATTAAGTTTGTTTTAGATGAGCTGAAATCAGGAAAAGATATTGCGTTGGTATCAGATGCCGGAACGCCCGTTATAAGCGATCCAGGAGCGTTGCTTATTCAAAAGCTCAGAGAAGAGAACATTGATATCATTCCCATTCCAGGACCATCTGCAGTGAGTACATTACTGTCTATTGCAGGAATTCCTGCAGACCAATACATGTTTGCAGGGTTTTTTCCAAAAAGAAAAAAAGATGCAGAAATCGTATTAACTAAACTGTCTACACTTCAACTACCTATCATTTTTTTTGAGAGTCCTAAACGAATTAAAGACACATTAAGCTGGTTATCCCAGAATAGAGATATAACATATTGTTGTGTCGCAAAAGAATTGACAAAAAAATTTGAAACAATTGTATCGGGGTCAATAAACTCAGTTATTGAGCAGCTTGATGACGTATTGCTTAAAGGTGAATTTACATTTTTAATTCATGAAAACAATAAACAAGATGAGCATGTTATAAATACAACTCTTATCGATACATTAAAAGATCAGGGATTAGCTACCAAAGATATTTTAAGTATTACAGCGCTATTAGATTACCCAAAAAATAAAGTTTACGACTATTTGGTAAAAAAAATAGAAAGCTAAAAAGCTTTCTATTTTTAGATATATGTTTAATTAAGTAAACCTTAGAAACGTGGTCTATCTGTTCTTGGTTTACGCTCTTCCGCTTGATTTACTCTTAACTTTCTACCTTGAACTTCAGCACCATTTTTAGCTAGTGATGCTTCCATGGCTTCTGGAGTTGAAAATGTAATAAATCCAAATCCTTTTGAACGATTAGTTTGGTGATCGATGATAATTTTTACGTCTTCGATATCTCCATATTCTGAAAACTCATTTTTTAAATCATCTTCAGTTGTATCAAATGAAATGTTTCCTACATATATTTTTTTATTACTCATTCTATAAATTCTCCGTATTTAAATAGTTTAGATTAAGTTAATTGTTAGAAATAGATGTCTACATAATTAAATTCAACCCAACAAAACCAATAATATAACATAAAAATTATTCTGAGAACCTTTAATTTTAAAAAAAAAAAGTAATTATGAGCAAAAAATAGGGGAAAAATTTGCAAAAGCCATGCTTTGAAGTTAAAATCGTGTGATGGAAATAGGATTAGTTGGAATAGATCATACCAAAAGCCAAATGTATGCTTTTGAATCTATTTATTTAACGCATGAAGGAAAAGAGTTATTCTATAATAAAATTACAGCATATTCTCCAGTTAACGAGCTGGTTATTTTAACAACATGCAATCGATTAGAATTTTATTTTGCAGCTGAAGACAGTCAAAAAGCTCAAGACTGGATAAAAAATACATTAGCCATTCAAAAAAATGTTGATCAAGCTATCATCGAGTCTTTATTGATCTCTTACACCATGGAAGATACATTACGGCATCTGTTTGAAGTTGCATCAGGAATTCAGTCGATGGTATTTGGAGAAAATGAAATTTTAGCTCAAGTGAAAGATGCTTATGATAGTGCTTACTCTAAACACAAAACAGGGTCTTTTTTAAACAAATGTTTTCAAGCTGCTGTATCAACC
>JAYOLY010000059.1:6233-8930 GCA_038120575.1 Rickettsiales bacterium | reverse complement strand
CCCAAAACATGACCAAGCAAGATCTTCATCAAGAATTAGATTTTATGGGAGCGTCACTATCGGTATCAACTAATGGGGGATATGTATCGAGTTTAACTCGATTTTTTCCTAGAGTGCTAGAGCTCCTGGCAGAGGCGTTGTTTGCGCCACGTTTTGACGATACAGAATTCAATGACGAAAAATATAAACTTTTAGACTCCATTAAGTCGAATCAAAAAAATATTTCTGTTATAGCAAATCGAGTCAAAAACAAGTTGTCTTATGGAAAAAAACATCCTTATGGAGAATTTTTAACAGAAAAAACAGTGTCAGCCGTAACAGTAAACGATGTGAAGTCATATTATAACCAAAAGGTAGTGCCCAATCATGCCTATCTAGTCATTGTTGGGGATGTTAATGTCGAAGATATTAAGCAACATGTATCAACCTTATTTTCTTCATGGAAAAGGGTAGTAGAACCTAGCAAAAAGTTGCCTAAAGTAAAAAACATCAAACAAACACAGATTATTCTTGTAGATATGCCAACGGCTGTTCAAACTGAGTTGTACATCACACAGTCAAGCAATTTTACAATGGCCAATCCCGATTATTTTCCAATGATGCTAGCCAATCATATTTTAGGCGGGTCCTCAACTGCTCGATTATTTATGAATTTAAGGGAAGATAAAGGCTATACATACGGAAGTTATTCCAAATTGTCTGCTAATCGCTATAAGGCATTGTTTTCTGCATCTGCTAGTGTCAGAAATGAAGTCACAGCAGCTGCATTAACAGAAATGATCAATGAAATCCATAGCATTGTAGAGACTTATGTAACTGAAGATGAACTGGCGGCCGCAAAAGAAAAGTTTATGGGGCGATTTATCATGTCCACTGAAAAACCATCCACAGTTGCACGATTTGCTTTAACTATTCAAAAAGAACAGTTGCCCGAAAATTTTTTTGAAACATACATTCAACAGGTCGAACGAGTAACCATAGCCGATATTGCACGAGTGATAAAAAAATATATCATTACGCAACAATTGAGAGTCTTTGTAACAGGTAAAAAAGAAGAGATTTATCCGCTCCTTAAACAGCTGCCATATTCTATTGTAGAAGTTGACACCTTTGGAAATAAAGTGAAAACATTAAAGTGAGTTTGATTGTATATAAATTTAAATCAAAAAATTCTTTACAAACATAAACTTGATGTTTATGCTTGATTTTAAGTAAATGACTAAAGCAACGGAAAACATTAATATCGAACGTATAACCGAACTTCCATCACCTAAATTGGTGAAAGAAACTTTTCCTGCATCCAAACAAGCCGTTCAAACCATCATTCAAGGACGAAAAGACATTGAAGCTATCATTCAAGGAGACGATAGCAGACAACTAGTAGTCATTGGACCATGTTCAATTCACGATCCAAAGGCAGCCATGGAATATGCTCATAAACTTGTAGAGTTAAAGAAAAAGTATTCTGACAAAATTGTGTTTGTTATGCGAGTTTATTTTGAAAAGCCTCGAACAACGTTAGGATGGAAAGGGCTCATCAACGATCCTGATATGGATCAAAGTTTTCATATGGAAAAAGGATTGACATTGGCTCGAAAAATTTTACATGATTGTGCAGAGCTGGGCTTGCCAACAGCAACAGAAATGCTCGATACAATTATCCCTCAATATATTGCAGATTTAGTGTGTTGGGGAGCTATTGGTGCTCGAACGGTTGAATCTCAACCTCACAGAGAAATGTCATCGGGTCTATCAATGCCAATAGGATTCAAAAATGCAACAACAGGCGATATTGACGTCGCTATCAATGCATTAAAAGTAGCTATTCATCCACATCACTTTTTAGGCGCTCATCAACGAGGCGATTTGTCTTTGGTAAAAACAAAAGGAAACAAACATGTTCATTTAATTTTACGAGGTGGAACCACAGGGCCTAACTACGATCCAACTACGATTAAAGCCAGTGCTGCGTTGTTAAGAAAAAACAAACTCCCATCAAAAATAATGATAGATTGTAGCCATGCAAATTCCAACAAAAAGCACCAGTTTCAAGTTGATGTGATTCGAAATGTTACTGCTCAAATTAAGAATGGAAATAAAGACATTTTGGGTATGATGATAGAAAGTAATTTATTTGAGGGAAATCAACCACTTAAAGATAAAAAAGACTTAAAATATGGTGTATCTGTAACAGATGAATGTATTAGCTGGAAAACGACAGAAACATTAATTGACAATCTGTATACTGTTTTATAAATATTTTTTAATTTAGCGTAGTTATTGATCAAAAATATTATCTTCAGTAAGTAAATGATTACAAAGTCCGATAAGAGTATCAATTTGTCCCACCGTCTCAATCGCTTTGAAATTAAAGTAATTATTTCTTAATTCATCAATAATTTCTTTAATTGAATTCGAGCATTCACGAGTTGCTTCATCATAACTAGATTTAACTGTATGTAACGTATTAGGTGGTGATTGGTTTTTATCTTTAAAGTGTGTTGGATCTGTTTTATATTCCATTATTAAAAGAAGTGACGCCACAACAACAGAGGTTCTTCCATTGCCAGACCCACAATGAATTAAAATTTTATGATTAGACTCTAAAAATTTTTTACATAAATTCCAAATTTCATTTATTTTTTAAATGAAACACTTTATAAGTTTGATTGGTTGCTAAAAAGTGAAGGTTAACTT
>JAYOLY010000059.1:0-6223 GCA_038120575.1 Rickettsiales bacterium | reverse complement strand
ATGTTTTTTCAATATCAGATCGAGATAGTTCTAAAGAAGACATTAATTGTTTTAAAGAATAATCCTTGTTAAGCAAAATAGTTGAAATAATGGGGATATGCGGAAAGCGATCGATATGTTTTTTAAATATCATCACATCAGAGTTAGTTTCCAAAGCATGTCGATATGATGCTGAAAGTGTAAACGTATCTTGTAACGATAGTAGCAATGTAGTGGAATGATTGAGTCGCTTTTGCAGTGTGATCTTTTTGGGTTTTAAAGATATATCTTCACAAGGAACCATAGACTGTTGTTTAAAAAAATTTGCATAATGATTAAACGATACAAGTAAATTATTCCGAGTTTTTGCCGTTTCTTGTGCAGCTTTTCCCATTTTTTTTCGTTGAAGTTTAGATTTTGAGACAGCTAAAATACGTTTTTTTAGTGTTGTTTTATCCACTGCAATAGATTGTGCGTAACTATCACCAAAATAAGCTAAATCAAAATAATGAAATTCCTTTTCCATGTCTATCGATCCTGAAAGTGTTGGAATATAATAGCCTTCTTGTTCGTTGGTAATATGCATACGATAACCAGAAAAATCTGATAAAATAACAGGTAGCCCACAGGCCATCGCTTCAGTAATGGTCAGGCCATAAGTTTCACCTGCAGCATCAGATAATGAAATAAAAAAATCTGAGGCTTGATAATATTTTTCAATATTTTTTTGTTTTGGTTTTGTGCACCAAATGACATGTTTGGTAAGTCCAGAGTCAACCACATATTTTTTTAATTGAGCTACATAATGTTTGTCTGTAACAGAGCCAACAATATATAAAATTAATTTTGGATTGTCTTGGATCAGTTCAGGCATAAGCCTAATTAATGGAGTGAAATCCATTTTTAAGCAAGGTGTTAATCGAGTCAACAATAACATAATGGTTTTTTGTTGGGGCAGATGAAGTTTTTTTCTTAGCTCTTTTTTTCCAGAAGGGAATGGAAAAAACTTTTTCTCATTATAACCAAAATGTATCACACGACTTTGATTGTCTGGACACCCATATTTTGTAAGTGTTTCTTTTGTGTGGTGAGATGGACAGATGAAGGCATCATTAGATTTCATTAAGGGAAAAATGCTATCAAGTTTTTGAAATGATGAAGGTGTTCCCAAAGAATGAATCAGTCCAATAACAGGAAAACTATACCCGTTAATGTTTCTAAATTGAAGCATTCTTTCGATACTAATATCAGAAATAAATGCGGCTGTAGGAATCAGAGAGTTGGTTTCAATTAAATCTTTTAAATCGTGGTAATGACAAAAATGATGTTGAGACTCTTTACAAAGAAGTTTTTTTAAGGTGAGACATTCTTTTTTTTGAGCATCCGTTACATAAATAAATGTGATTTTTTTAACATGTAGTGATAAATTAAAAAACAAGCGAGATATTAAATTAGCACCATTAATAAACGATGGTTCAAAAATTACTGCTTTTGGACATTCAAATAAAATGATCATATAAAACCTCACACTACTATATTACAAATAATAGTCTTGTCCTAGTATTTTTTGCAGAACGTTTCAGCTATACACCGTATAAAAAAAAATTAAACGTTTTTAGAGAGAAAAAGCACTTGAGATGATATCGGATAGCATTTTTTCTATGTCATCAGCAGATTTTTCATTTTTTTGGATACATTTTTTTAACTGATTTTTTATATAATATTCACTACATTTTTTTAGTCCATTAATACTGGCTTTAAGTTGTCGAACTGTTTCAACACAATCATGTTCGTCTGTCGAGTTTACTCGTCGTTTAATTGCTTCAAGTTGACCAATAATTCTATTTAAGCGATGTGTTATATTGTCTTCACTCATAAGAAGAATAATAGAATCTTGACATATGAGAGTCAATGTTTGACTATATACCCTAGGGGGTATATAAGGTAAGGAGTGTTGTTATGAAACAAATTTCAGTGACTGATTTATATAAAAAAATGAAAGACGATGCAGTCAGAGTCATTGATGTAAGATCAATATCTGAGTTTAAAAATCAATATATTCAAGGTGTATTGAATATTCCAACTGAAACAATTATGAATCATAGATATTTGTTTGATGGAAAAGAGACCTGTCTTGTTTGTCATTCAGGTACAAGAAGTGCTTCAGTATATAAACAATTAGAACAAGAGGGAATTGAAAATATCTCTACTGTGATTGGTGGTGTAAAAGAGTGGGTGGCTCAACAACTTCCGATACAAGGTCAAAAAAAATCAGTGATGCCAATAATGAGGCAAGTCATGGTTGCCGCTGGGTTGTTAATTTTAGCTGGAGTTGGGCTTCATTTTTTTGTGTTGCCTCAAGGTGTGTTTCTCAGTGCTGGAATTGGTCTCGGATTGTGTTATGCCGGACTGTCAGGAAATTGTTATTTGATGAAAGCTTTGGAAAAAATGCCTTGGAATAAGGCATGATTGGGTTTCTTTTTGCCGCAATAATGGGGCTTGTTTTGGGGTTGTTAGGTGGGGGAGGGTCTATTTTAACAGTGCCTATTTTAGTTTATTTTTTTAATATATCTGCAACATTGGCGACAGGGTATTCTCTTTTTGTGGTGGGGACAACAAGTTTAATTAGTGCATGGCGCTATCGAGATCAAGTGAATGTGGTTGTTGCAGCAATTTTTGCGTTTCCATCAACAATCGGTGTTTTAATTGCAAGACGATTTTTGTTGCAACCTCTACCAGAACAACTTCATATTTTTCAATATAGCATCACAAAAGACAATTTAGTTATGTTGGTTTTTGCGAGTTTGATTATTGTCATTTCATTTTTTATGATGAGGGCAAAAGAGTCGGCAGATGTATCGGTTAAACGCATCACAGCTCAGTCTTCTTTCATCATTGCATTGGAAGGAATTATAGTTGGGGTAGTGACGGGATTTGTTGGTGCTGGTGGTGGGTTTATGATTGTTCCAGCATTAACATTATTGGTAGGCATTCCACTTCGTGAAGCCATTGCAACATCGTTATTGATTATCGCTGTAAAGTCGTTAATTGGCTTTTTAAGCGACATTCAAATGGCTGTATCCATTGATTGGATGTTTTTATGTCAATTTACTGGGGTAACTATTATTGGAAGTTTTATTGGCATCTCACTAAATAAGTGGGTATCTGTGCAACAATTAAGACAATTGTTTGCATACATTATATTGGTTGTTGGTGTTGGAATATTAATAGTTAATTAAAAGGGAGGAAACAATGAAAGTAGAAGCGTTTTTTGATTCGGTTACAGCAACAGTAACCTATGTTGTATTTGATCATGACAGTAAAGATGCAGTGGTCATAGATCCTGTACTCGATTACGATGCGGCTGCATCAGATTACGATTTAAAATCTGTAAATGCTGTCATTGAATTTGTAAAAAAAGAGTCTTTAACGGTTCATTATATATTAGAGACACATGCACATGCAGATCACTTAACAGGATCGCAATTTTTAAAGCCATTGCTTGGAAATCCAAAAGTAGTCATTGGAGCAAATATAAAATTAGTCCAAAAAACATTTAAAACGATATTTAACTTTAAAGACTTTAATGAAAATGGCGTTCAGTTCGACCAGTTGCTAGACGATAATTCAGAAATTCAGGCAGGGTCATTAACCATCAAAACGCTCTACACACCAGGCCATACACCAGCCTGTGTATCTTATTACATCAATCAAGAAGCGGTCTTTACAGGCGATGCATTGTTTATGCATGATTATGGAACAGGACGCTGTGATTTTCCTGGAGGAAGCTCTGAAACATTATATCATTCTGTAACCAATCGATTATACACTCTTCCTGATGAAACCATCGTCTATGTTGGCCATGTTTATGCAAATACAGATAAAAAAGAGTTCTATAAATCCACAATAGGCATTCAAAAAAAAAGCAATATACAATTGTCGAAACATACCACTAAAGACGATTTTGTATCATTTCGAGATTCAAGAGACGCTACATTAAAATCGCCAAAATTGCTATTACAAAGTTTACAAGTTAATATTGATGCAGGGCATTTGCCAGATCAAGAAGATAATGGAGCTGCCTATTTAAAAGTTCCAATAAAACCAAAAAAATAAAAATATTTACAAATTTGTATAAAAAAGATATAATAAAAAAAAATTTGTCAAAAAAAAAAAATTATGTGCATTTCAGAACTATTTTATTGTTTCGGACCAATGGAAACTAAACCATCAAGTGAAGATGATCGACATTTTAAAGCAGCTGATAGTTTAAGTGAAGCTAAAACTCCACCTCCACAAGATGATATTTTTTCTGATTTTTTCAAAAATGTTCAAAAAATTGGAGACGATGCACAAAAAAGCATTCAAGAAATAGGGAAAAATTTTGAAGACTTTGGGCAACAAGTACAAAAAGGTATTACGGAGCTTTTTGATCGTAACACTGACCTCTCCTCATCAAATTCAGTTAATTCAGAGACAAGCAGTGATGCTAGACAACAACACAAAGCCGACCCAAGTAAGCATTCACATCCAGCTTTGTCTCCAGTTAAAAAATCAGTGACATTTTCTGATGGAACCACAACAACAAGTAAAGAGGGATCTCTAATTATTTTACGTGAGCAAGAAAAATTAGTTGAAAAAGGTATTTTTATCAAAATTAATCAACAGTTTCCACATTTTCAAACTCTAAAAAATCTTCAAAGTCAACTTCTTGACATTAAAGAAGATATCCAACTGTTAAATACACATCGTAATACACATCGTAAACAGATAATAGAACTGAATAGAAAAATTGAAGATATTGGCAATATACAACAGTACCTTGCCTTGGGAGGAAGTGTCGACAAACTTCAAGATAGTTCAATTTGTGCACAATATATAAATGAAACATCATCTAGAAGTCTTAATCCAGAGGAAGAAAAAACATTGTTAAAAAAAATATCGATGATCATAAGTAAGTTTAATGCAGGTGTAAGGGAAATAGCACAAATAAAAAATTCTAGTTCTATTTTAGAAAAGAGTATTGATAGTTTTAGACAGGCACAAGATAAAATTACAGACCCAACTCGTCGATTCAAGTACCATGATCTTGATGTCCCTACACTTAGAAAGCTTGCTGAAATTCAATCAATGTCTAATTTATTAAAAGATTATGACAAACAATCTGAATTTGCAAGAAAATATCTAGAAAAAGCATTCAATTATATAGTTTTAGTTAATAAAGACAATGCTAGTATAAATACTGATTTGAAAAGCATTAAAACATTTTTCAACATATCAGATTCTCAACCTGCAAATATTGATCTGAAAAGCATTCAATCCAAGGCTGAAACATTACGAGAAGTATTCAGTAGGCAAACACAAACCCAAGAAAGAATAGGTCAATTGCAATCAGGGTAAATCCCTCAATCTTGTTCATTTCAAACTAGACTTTAATCTATTGGATTATCTATGACATCAAACTATAATGCACAGATAGTTTGTTATAGACAAAACACTAAATAAGAGAGACTTTATATGGCTTTGATTTCTTTCGATGATTTTTATAGCTCAATTGAAAAGTGGTTCAAGACTGGGGTAGATACCACATATGCTGCGGTCGCATTAATTGATTGTTCAGCTAGACATGACGAGGATGTATTTCCTCAACCTGCACAACCTAATCTTTCAGATCATGTAAATTTTAAAGTTGTTAATAAGCAACTAAGTCTCGACGATCTTGAACAATTAAAAAGACTAGCTACTATAAAACAATATTCAGACCAGCCAATTGAAAAAAATGATTTAACAACATTAAATCAATTATTTCGAGATATTGCTTTAGGACATCAAGTCGATAAATTTGTAATAGGAACTCTAGAAAAAAAATATAATGTTGCTGCTTCAAATCGTAAGGAAGTTAATCATGAGGATATATTAGTTAACGTAAATTGTATAAGGCAAGAAGCTGCAATAGAATGAAGTGTATTTTAGTTAAAATAGTTTTTTAATCGAAAATACATAAAGGCATGTTGAATAAATAATTCTAACAAACAATATAGCAACGGCAGTTGATGTTGCCATTATCAAAGCGAATTAAACATTGCAACGATCAGGTTCTCTGGCGGCGTGCGTTCGAAAAAATTCGAACTGATTTTAAGGGCGGCGGCTGAAATCGTCGCGCGCCAGCCGCCGCCCTCCGGCACAGCCGACCTGATGTTTCTGACGATTTCAAGGTTTTCTAGCCAGCTTTGCTGGCTTTGCG
>JAYOLY010000058.1:6438-9247 GCA_038120575.1 Rickettsiales bacterium | reverse complement strand
CAATGTAGAATCAATTTTAAATGAAAATTATGAAAAAATTGATGAAACATTAACCTACATTGATAAAAACAAAGATCTATTCTCGACAGAAGAACTAGAAGAAATCGAAGAACTAAAAAAAAGTAATGAAACACTCATAACAGAATTAAATACATACAATTTAAATGTTTCAAAAATTCTCAACGATACCCGGACCGAAAAACCAAATTTTTGGATTGAAAATGTTGGAAATCATTTAGACCAGCTTCCATTCTTTTTTATGTACAATATCTTTCTTGAGGCGGCACCTTTGGTGTCTAAGGAAATAAATATAGGACTAAGAAATGATGACAGCGACTTAAGACAATTTCAATCAAAAATAATCAACGACTACACTAATCATTTAAACAAAATTTTATTTAATAACTTAACTCCAACTGGAATAGTCACTGAAAACGATTTAAAAATAGATAATATTATGTACGGTCAAAAACTACTCACCATGCTAAAAAATGCAAATATAATCAGTCAAGATGGAGCCGTCAACGAAGAAAAATTCAATTTAGAAACACTTTCTTTAAACACAAATTGGGACGAAGATGAAGAAATCAGGATTAGAAAAGTCTTAAAAAATAAGATACTAGGCCACTTCAGCTTTGATGTTATTGATAAAACTAAAATTAACAACGACTTTAGAGAAAATATAAAAATGATTACACCAGATGGTGAAAAAATATATTTAAAAGATCTCATGAGTTCCATTTTAAACGGGAAAACAGATATAGAAAAATATGAAAACGCCAAAAAAAGTTATTCCATTCTAATGGATATGTACGAATCGATGACAGGCTTATCAAGCCAAACTGAAGGGCCCAACACGCCTCTTATTACCGAAAATAATGGCACTTACAGTCTAGCTGTTTATCCGAAGGCAGAATGGTATCAAAAAACAAATGACACTGACATTGACCTTCTATCAGGATTAGAAAAGAAAACGTGGGAAACGATATCAGATCAACCTCTTGTAATCTCATCCAATAAAAAAGAAAACCTAACAAACTTCTTTAAAACAATTGAAACCATGATTCTACAACTAGAACCACTCGTATCAACCTTTGCTCCACAAGACAACACAATTATAAAAAAAGAAAATTTATCCTATCAAGGATCAAAGATTGTATCCCTTCCTATTCGAGTCCTAATCGACAATGTTGGAGATATCGAAAACAATCAGATTGTAACAGCAGGGTCACGTCATCATAAATTTAGTATTGATACACTGTTTAACCCAACCTATTTTGAAACCAACGATTTTCAAACTAAATCAGTCACAACCAGAAACATGCTAAATTACCAAGTTGGAAAAAATATTTTCAGTAAAGGCGTGGTAAATGGAATATCAAGAATAAAACATAAAACCGACAAAGAAACCTATAAAAAAGAAGCCGAAAAAGCAAAAGAAGAAGTCTATGAAGAAAAAAAACAAGAACACAAAGCCTACCTAAAAAAAATCGCTAAGCAAAAAGCAGAAAACAAAAAGGCAGAAAACAAGAAATTAACAGAGAAAAAAGAATTAGAAAATTATATTAAAAAAATGAACAGTATCAAACAAAGCCAAAATGCAATAAGAAATAAATTAAGTTCCAAAAAAAAGAGAGGAGGTAGGAAAAAATAATGACTCAACAACTACAAGACATACAGATAAATACTGACCATCTATCTCATACCAAAAAATTACAGAAAAAACTGGAAGAGCAAAGCAAGTTTAAAAAAACCTTTCCTTTGCCCATTACATCCGAACATGGTGACGTAAATGAACAACAAGAACAAAGTGATTTTTCCTATTCAAAAAAGAAAAAGAAAGACACACTAGCCGACAATTTTAAAGATAAAATTATTCTGTCATCCAAAACATGGTCTGAATCACATGAAGACCAAACTAAAGAAAAAGAACTCGAAACATTAATAGAACAACGAAAATATAATGCACGCGATATCGTGAGATACATGGGGCATGAAATAAACTTCAGTAAACGAAAAGAAGAATTTAAAGAGATGCTGTTTCATAACATCCAAGAATCCAGAGCTTCTAACAAGTTTGTTGCTCAATTTTCTAAATTTAAAGTCGGAATTATTAATCAAGTGCTAACATTTTTAGATGTCTCACTAGATGAAATTAATAGCATAAAAAAAGAAGCTCTTGCAGAGTTAATTCAAGAAAATCAACATGAAATGGAAGAAAATATTTATCATCAAGAACTTCTAGAAATCATTCACGGAAAAACACGAAAAGGTCGAAAAAAAACAGCTATTTTTAAACACCTTGAACTCGATTTAAAACTTCAAATGAATCGAATCAACGAAAACAATGATTTTTGGTCATTTAGTGAACTTCAAAACAAAAAAATTCAACAATGCAAAAAAATATTAGAAGAATTTAAAGATGAAAAAAAACATCTTGAATATACACTAGCCACTATCCAGCAACAAAAAATAGGAAAAAAGAGCCATGAAAGAAAACAAATCATTAAATAGTAAAGACTTTATTATTAAAACTGATATTGATGAAAATCTTAGCGAAAAAGATATCTACAATGATATCAAAAAACTAAATTGGCTTATTAAAAAAACAGAATATAAAATTAAACGATATGAAGAAAACCTCACACATTACATATTAAGAACAAAACAACACAACGAGATCAAAAAAGGTCTTCAAGCATTTAATTTACTGTCGAAATATCATACAGAGATTTAATGATGAATGGAATAGAACAAGGCATTCAATATATTAACCCAAATCATCAAGTGGAATTTGATCATTCAGAAC
>JAYOLY010000058.1:0-6428 GCA_038120575.1 Rickettsiales bacterium | reverse complement strand
TGAAAGCAACGACAAAAAAATAAAACGAACAGTAAGAAAAGTTACGAAAAAACGTCGTCCAAGCGACAAAGAAAGCATCAAAAATATTCATGATGACTTTAATCCTGAAAAACTTTTACGTCAAAAAGCTGATAAACGAAAAGATGTATATCTTAAAAAAATTAATACAAAATTAAAACTCCAATTAAACAAAGAATTAAAAGATTTTATTTTGTCTCAAAAAAAATCTGAATTAAAGTCTAAAATTTTATCAGACACAATCAAACTAAGCTCAAACTATCAACAAGACTATACAAAAGAAACCATATTAAAAACACAAAAAAAACAAACTGAAAAGCCAGTTATTAATCTGCAACAGCAGCAACTTGTACCCACTATTGAACACGGGATCAAACAATATATTTCGTCATATTCAGATGTGTTATTAAAAGAAACAACAGAGAAAAAAACAAAATTAAAAAAAGCAGAAGACAATCTTTTAAAACAAGGTATTACTACAAAACAAATTCGAGAAATAAAAAATAATGCCGGGAAATTCATTCATACTGATCTCAAAAAACAACTCAAAAAACAATACTTAAGAATAGCTTTATCATTCAACAATAAAATGCAAGCTGGATTATTTTATAATTACAGTTCCTATTATTCTCTTCTTGAAACTGCAAAACAAGCAAATGTATTTAATGCAGATAACAAACGAATCAAAGAATTTCAAAATCAAATCAAAAGTGAAATTAATGTTGCCCTAACAAATGAACTTGATAAAGAGCTTGTCCAAGCAAAACTTGAAACATCAGATATTACAAAACTTGTAGACACATTTGAAAAATATAATGGAATCGCTGGATTATCAAAATTTAATATTAATGACTATGTCAAACGATTAAATAAAAAAATGGACGATGAAGGACTCATGCCCTTTCTAAATCCAAACAAAATAGGTCCACTCGATACAGATACAGATCAAAACTCGAGTCAAAATAATTCTAACCCAAAAAAAGATGACGACATTTTAACCGAAAAAGATATTCTTGAAAAAGACTTAAGAAACCTACTTATTCAATCCCATTTTAAAAAAAGTTTCATCAATCAATTTAAAAACAAAAGAGACATAGAAAAATGCAAAAAAACAATATCAGAAAAAAACCACACCCATATTGATATAAAACAAATCGAAGAACAAGCTAAAAAGATTGCAACATTAAGGCTTTTTCTAACATTAAGATCGTTGCTAGAAACCAGAGCAGCTCTGACAAGTCTAAAAACAAAGGAATACAAAGCCGTAAGAAAAAAAATTAAGGACACACTAAAAAATCTTAAAGCAGTTGGAAAATTTATTTCTTCAGCTGAACTTCAAGAGCTAAAACATCAATGTAATAAAGCCATGTTTACCGTAATCAAAGAAGAATATATTAAACAAAAAATTCACCTAGAAACAGATCCTAAAAACAAATATTTAGAGCATCGCGTTAATCAATTAAAAGAAAATTTAGATCGTTTAAAAAAAGAATCATCTATTATGGAAAAAACCGATCCAAAATTAATAGAAGACCTACACTTTCTTAAAGACGTAAATATTGCAGAGGCCGCTTAACATGTTTACAAAAAAAGAAAAAAGGGTAAAAATTTTATAAATCAATTTTAAAAAAAAAGGATATACATGCTAGACTTATATGTACAAAATAAAAACTCCATTCAAGCCTTAGGAAGCGCACTTAGAATTGCTATTTCAAATGCTAACAATTTCAACACTCCAGGGTATAAATATACATTTGCATCCTTTACAACAATGTATAATCAAGCCATGCATGGCGGAACAGAAAAAAGAAACCCCATGGAAACTGGTAGCGGTATGCAATTAGGATCCACCAGTACAGATTTTAGTCAAGGAAATTTAGGACTTGGTACAAACATGGATCTAGCAATTGTCGGAGAAGGCTTTTTCAATATCTCAACATCTGCAAATGAAACTGAAGCATCCTCATTGTTATATACACGTTCTGGTCGATTCATGGTTGATTCATCTAATACATACATTGTAGACCCATTCGGTCGAAAATTATTTGGATTTCCACTAGATACAGATGGAAATATCAAATCAAAAGCACTTGAAGCAATTCAAACAAAACAATTTAGCTCTGTTGCTTTTCAAGATGGAGGAATTCTTGTAGGTGACCCAGATTCAGACAACCCTATACCACTTTACAAAGTCGCAATTTCCACTGTCCAAAATAAACAAGGTCTAGTATCAACAACAGGAGCTGCCTACAAAACAACTGTCGCTTCAGGCGAAAGTTTTGCACCAAAAACATCGGGTGAGAAAATTGCTGAAAATGGCACAAATTCATATGGCGATATGTTTACTGAATCATTAGAATCTGCAAATGTAGACGTATCAAAAGTAGCATTGGATATGAGCTTGCTAAATAGAGGATTCTCAGCAAATAATGCTGTCGTAGACGATGTCACAAAAATTCTTTCAGAATTTATCAAAAAAATTGGCGGATAACGATTTCAATTAAAATCTGCTATTATAATTAAATGACTTTTTTCATAAAAATCATTTTAACTCTATTAATTTGTTCAAATTTTTATCATATAACGGCAAAAAAATTACTCCCAGTTCAATTAGGTATTGATAGACTTTGTTCAACAGAACAACATTTAATTATTGGAAAAAAAATTGGATTAATAACCAATCAAACTGGCGTCGATTCAAATGGAAACCCAAACATAGACTGCTTACAAAAAATTCCAAATTCAACTCTTCAAGTCATTTTTTCTCCTGAGCATGGATTTAAAGGAAATCATCCCGCTGGAAAAAAAATAAATGAAAAAAAATCAACAAAAAATATTCCCATCATAAGCTTATACGGAACACAAAAAAAACCAACACCTGATCAACTAAAAGGCCTTGATATATTAATTTACGACATTCAAGATATTGGTTCACGATGCTATACCTACATCACAACACTAGGACTTGCCATGGAAGCTGCTGCTGAAGCAAATATTCCCTTTATGGTTTTAGATCGACCTAATCCTATAACAACACAAAAAAAACATGGTCCAACACTAGATCTTAACTTCAAATCTTTTATTGGCTACTATCCTATAAAACTAAGATATGGCCTAACTGCTGGAGAACTAGCTAAATTAATTATCGAAAAAAAATGGATCAAATCAACCCCCACTTTAACTGTTATTAGTGCAAAAAATTTAAAAGCAACACAATGGTATGACGAAACAAGCTTGCCTTGGATTCCTCCTTCTCCAAATATACCAGATATCGACACCGCACTAATTTATACAGCAACTGTTATATTTGAAGCAACCAATGTAAGCGAAGGAAGAGGAACAAATCAGCCTTTTCTAACAATTGGAGCCCCATGGATCAATGGAGCAAAACTTGCCAATGAAATAAAACGACATAACCTTCAAGGAATTGATATTGAACCAATCCGTTTTGTTCCAAAATCACAAACTCAAAAAGCTAAAAACCCTAAATATTTAAATACCCAATGTGAAGGAATACGAATCATTATTACAAACAGAAAAAAAATCCATACTGAAAAAATTGGAAAACGCCTACTAACATCCATAAAAAAATTGTATCCAGCTGAGTTAGAAATTGATGAATCCTATCTAAATAAACTTTGGGGAACAGATGAGTTATCCAACTTGATTTCTAAACAATCTACTCTTCAAAAGAGTAACAATTCTAACGCTCATTAACTATTATGTTGTAATCAAACCATACTCAGAATTATCTGTAGGAAAAACAACACTGATTTTTTCATTCATATCACGAAACACTAATAATTTTAGTCCCTCTTCTTGCAAAATAATGATGGCATCTTCAGGATCCATTGGCTTTTTGATATATCTTTCTTTCGGCATGTCATTTACAACATCAGTTGAAGAAACAAACGTTGAATCATTTTTTCCAATACTTCGTGATACATTCCCTTTATGTTTTTTCAGCTTTTCTTTGTGCTTTTTTAATTGAACTTCTAGCTTATCCATAACCAAATCTATACTTGCATACATATCCGCAGATTTTTGCTTACCAACAATGACAGCCGTATCTGTACGAACAATTGCAGACACACACTGTCGATCAGCTTCATTGGAATTACTTTTAATATCTAATGTTACATTTATCACTTGAATAAGATCAAAAAAACGTTCCAGCTTCTGCATCTTCTTTTCAGCATAGTCACTAAGCGCCTTTGTAATATCAACATGGTTTGTTTTTACTTTAACTTTCATGATTCCTCCAACATATATATTTTAACTTAGAATAAAATGATTGAACTGTTATACTAATTATGACATTTTTTTTTATACCCATCTATAAAAAAAATAAAACACATTAAAGGATATCTTAAATGACAAATAACATAATTATTCTAGCAGCTGGTAAAGGATCTAGAATGAAATCCAATAAATTAAAGGTTCTCCATGAAATTGCTGGTAAACCTATCATTCAATATGTTATTGATGCTGTAAATCACGATAATAACAAACTTTATGTTGTCATTGGGCACCAAAAAGACAATTTAGAAGCCACAATTAACGATTCTACCATTTCATTAGTTGAACAAAAAGAACAATTAGGCACAGGGCATGCCGTTCAACAAGTAGCTCCTTTACTAGATCCAACAGAACAAAATTCGACCCTCATTTTAACAGGAGATAGCCCGCTACTGCAAAAAGACACACTTAAAAAACTTATCGAAACACATGAAACAACGCAAGCAAGTGCAACTATTTTAAGTACTCATGTAGACAATCCTCACGGATATGGTCGAATTTTACGAGATAAACATGGTAATGTTGAAGGCATTAGAGAACAAAAAGATTGCACCCCTGAACAAGCAAACATTTCAGAAATAAATTCTGGAGTCTACATTTTCAAAACACAACACCTTTTAGAGCATATTTACAATCTAACAACCAATAACAACCAAAAAGAATACTATTTAACGGATATCATCGAAATTTTAAAGAAGAAATCCTATAAAATTGAATCATATTGTACTGAAAACAATTTTGAAGTACTGGGAATTAACACAAGGCAAGATCTATCGATAGCAAATGAAGTGATTTACAGGCTCAACAATGAAAAACTAATGACAAATGGAGTTACAATTATTGACCCTAAGTCTACGTTCATCGATTCCACTGTAACAATTGAAAGCGATACAATTATAGAACCTTTCACCATTTTAAAAGGACAAACCACAATTAAATCAAATGCAACAATTGGTCCATTTGTAGAACTTAACAATACTAATATTCCTGAAAATAGTATCGTAAAAAAAGAAACAGTTTCACAATATCAAAACATCAACAATTGAACTCGAAACAAACTCAACAAAATTGTTGATTTTTAAAAGAAATATTGCTAATATATCTTGCCGTTTAATTAAATATAGGAGATTTTATGGAATCAAAAGCTTATGAAATGTTATTTATTATACTTACAAAATTTTCTGAATCAGAAAGAAAAACAATCACTGATAACATTCAAAACATTTTAAGCAAATCTAAAGCAACTATCATAGAATTTAATGACATTGGTCTTAAGGATTTTGCAATGAAATTAAAAAAACAAGATCAAGGATACTACTACCAACTTCGATTTTTAGCTAACAGAACTCAACTTGAACTCCTTCAAGAAGACCTTAAGGTAAACGAAAAAATATTTAGACACCTCACTGTAACTCTAGATACAATCCTTTCAAAAGAAGAGCTTAGTAAAATTTCTTAACAAATGTCCAGACAAAATAGAATCATCTTAATTGGAAAACTCAATGACACACCAAGTCAAAAGGTGACTAATTCAGGCGATTCTTATGCAAATTTCCAACTCAATGTTGATCGACCTATTGTCGAAAACATGCCAGCCAAAACCGATCAATTAGACATTGTTTGCTGGGGTGATCTAGCCAATTCCACAACAAACTTTACGCCACAAACACTGCTACTTGTTTCTGGATCAATTAAAACTAGAAACTATGAAAACAATGAGGGTAAACGAATTTATGTAACAGAAGTAGAAGCTCGTGAGATTGTTCCTCTATCTACATCCTCCCAATCAAATGAAGCTAATGATGTTCCAGTTTTTGAACCAATGGATTCCAAAAATTCAACACCTACAGAAAACTTTGACTTTAATGAAGCTATCAAAATGGAAGAACCAAGTTCTGAACTTGGAGAAAACGTACCCTTTTAGGAGAAAAAATGTATAACAAAGTGTTTTTAATTGGAAGATTAGTCAAAGACCCAGAAATTAGAGTTACAGTTTCTGGTATTACAGTGGCACGATTTACAATAGCAATCGACCGAATTAAAAGAAAAGATCAAGAAAATAATCAAACTGATTTCATTAATGTGGTTGCCTGGAGACGATTAGGTGAAAT
>JAYOLY010000057.1:5407-9472 GCA_038120575.1 Rickettsiales bacterium | reverse complement strand
GCCTAAAACTTCGTCGGTTTGTTTATCTGAAATGACTTTTACAAATCCATCACTTTCTTCACTGGCCCGTGCACGACCACTAGCTTTAAAAGGAAACTTTCCTGTTTTGTAGTCTATTTGAGCATCTTTAAGCTCGTCTTCTGTTTTTCCAACTGATGCAACTTCTGGCCAAGTGTATACAACTCCTGGAATTGTATTATAGTTTAAATGTCCTTTTTCTCCTGCTATATATTCTGCACAAACTGAACCTTCTTCTGATGCTTTATGAGCGAGCATGGCCCCTTTAATGACATCACCAATTGCATAGATAGTTGGAACGCTTGTTTGAAATTTGTCATTTACAGGAATTTGACCTCGTTCGTTGCAGGTGATGCCAATTTGTTCGAGCCCTAAGTTGTCTGTATTTGGTTTTCTTCCAATTGATACAAGCACATAGTCGCCTTTAAATTCCTTTTTTTCACCTTTTTTGTTTTCTGCTGTAATTGTAACGTTTTTATCCGTTGCTTTATAACCAGTTACCATAGTATTAAATTCAAAATTGAAATCTAACCCTTTAAACGATCGTTGTAGTGCTTTTCCTAGATCTTTGTCCATCGTTGGAAGAAGTCTATCCATATATTCAATCACAGTCACTTTACTACCTAATCGCCCATAAACGGATCCAAGTTCTACGCCAATGACTCCGCCACCAATGACAATTAAATGCTTAGGGATTTCTTGTAGTGAGATGGCTTCATTTGATGTAATGATTCGTTTTTTATCGGTAGGAACACTTGTTAGTGGAGTTACTTTAGATCCTGTTGCAATAATAAATTTATCAGATGTAAGAGTTTGGTTTTTGTTGTTATGTGCTACAGAAATGGTGTGTTGATCCACAAATGTTGCTGTACCTGTAAAGGTTTCAATATTATTTTTTTTCATTAAAAATTCTATGCCTTGAGTGGTATTTTTTACAACATCATCTTTTCGTTTCATCATTTGTTTCAGATTTACTTTTAAATCGTTTATGGATATGCCATGAATATCAAATTTATGTTTTGCTTGATGATAGTGTTCAGATGAATCAAGCAATGCTTTTGAGGGAATACAACCCCAGTTTAAGCATGTTCCACCTAATGTTTTTTCTTTTTCAATAATGGCAACTTTAAAGCCAAGTTGGGCTAGTCTGATAGCGGCAACATATCCACCAGGACCTGCTCCAATGACAATACATTCAAATTGATTACTCATGGTTATGTCTCCTTAAATTCCTATCATTAATCGAGTAGGATCTTCTAACAGTTGTTTTACATTAACTAAAAATTGTACGGCATCTGATCCATCAATTAATCGATGATCGTATGTAAGAGCTACATACATAATCGGTCTGATTTTCACTTCGTTATTTACAACCCAAGGTCGTTGTACAATGTTGTGCATTCCCAAAATAGCGCTTTGAGGTCTATTTAAAATGGGGGTGGATAGCATTGAGCCAAACGTACCGCCGTTTGTAATTGTAAATGTGCCGCCTTCCATATCGTCTAATGTGATTTTTCCATCTCGACCTTTTAAAGCAAAGTTTCTAATTGAGGATTCTATATCATTAAATGATAATGTTTCAGCATTTTTAATGACAGGAACTACTAGCCCTTTTGGGGTTGCAACAGCAATACCTACGTCGCAATAATTGTGAAATACGATTGTTTCATTTTCTATTGTTGCGTTAATAAGCGGAAAATTTTGTAACGCTGTTGTGACAGCTTTTGTGAAAAAGGACATAAAGCCAAGTCCAACACCATATTTTTCTTTAAAGTTGTCTTTATATTTTTTTCTGATTTCCATAACTTCATACATATCAATTTCATTAAATGTTGTTAATGATGCTGTTGATTGTTGCGCATCTACAAGTCGATGCATTAATGTTTTTCTTAATCGAGACATTTTTTCTGTTGTTTTTTGTCTTGTGCCTGTATGTAAAACGGTAGGTTGTTCAGATTGAGTAGGGGCTACGGATGCTTCTTTTTTTTGTGCATTGATGGCATCTTCTTTGGTAATTCGACCATCTTTTCCAGTGCCAGTGATCTCGGCTGGATTAATGTTTTTTTCGTCTAAAAGTTTCGACGCTGCTGGTGACGGATGCCCTGTTGCATAGGATGTTGTTTGTGCTGTTTCTGTCTTTTTTTCTTCTGGTTTTTCGTTTTCTTTAACATCAGTTGGCGTATCTTTAGGTGTTGAGTTAGGTTGTTCTTTTCCTTCCGTAATAAATCCAATGACGTCGCCAACTTGAACGGTTCCTTCTTCCACGTTTATGGTTAAGATTCCAGCAGATTCTGCCGTTAAATCCATAGAGGCTTTGTCTGTCTCTAGTTCAACGATAGGCTCGTCCATCGAGACAAAATCTCCGTTTTCTTTGTGCCAACCAACGATGTCAGCTTCAGTAACAGATTCTCCTGCAGCAGGAATTATGATGTCTTTTTTCATGGTTAGGATGCTCCTTTTTTATTTTTTGACACGGTTAATGCTTTTTTAATGATTTCATCTTGATATGTTGCATGAATTTTTGAACTCCCCGTTGCTGGAGACGCGCCTTCTGGTCTAGCAATAATGGATAGATTCCAGTCGCGTAAATGGCGAAGTATGTGTGTCCATGCTCCCATATTTTCTGGTTCTTCTTGAACCCAGACCCATTCAGTTGCATTAGTGTATTTCTTTTTGATGCTGGATAGTTGTGTTTTAGATAGGGGATAAAGTTGTTCTAGTCTAATGATGGCTATGGAGTTGTGTGATGCATCTTTTTTTGCCATTAAGTCGTAGTAAAGCTTTCCTGAACACAGAAGAACTTTTTTTATGTCTTTTGGTGTTGCTGTTGTGTCGTCTATGATTTCTTTGAATTTTTCTTTGGTTAATTCATCTACAGTTGATATGACACTTGGATGTCTGAGTAGACTTTTAGGGCTCATAATAATTAATGGCTTTCTAAAATTTTGCTTTACTTGACGTCTCAGTACATGAAAAAAATTGGCTGGTGTTGTAATGTTACAGACATACATGTTTTCTTCTGCACAAAGTTGCAGAAAACGTTCTAAACGTGCAGATGAATGCTCTGGTCCTTGGCCTTCATAACCATGAGGCAATAACATGACAAGTCCTGATACTTTCTGCCATTTTATTTCGGATGCTGATATAAATTGATCGATAACAATTTGAGCGCCATTAGCAAAATCTCCAAATTGTGCTTCCCAGATGACAAGAGCATTTGGATTTGCAAGAGAATAGCCATATTCAAATGCAAGAACGCCATATTCTGATAGAAGAGAATTGTAAATGTAGAGTTGTTTTTCTTGTCCTTCAATATTGTTTAGTGGGATGTAGTGTTCTTCTGTTTCTGTATCTTTCAAAACTGCGTGGCGGTGTGAAAATGTTCCCCGTTGTGAATCTTGTCCAGATACTCTAACACTATGACCTTCTTTTAATAACGTTCCATAGGCAAGCAATTCTGCCATTGCCCAATCTACCTTTTTTTCTTTTGAATATAAGTTATGTCGATTAGACATGATTTTTTTTGTTTTAGAAAATATATTAAATGATGCTGGCACTGTATTGAGCGTTGTTGCAATAGTATCCAGAACTTTTTTGCCTACTTTTGTTTCAATAGACTCTTCAAAATCTTTTGGTGTCGCTAGTCTGTATCCTTTCCAGGTGGATTGAAACATGTCTGGCTCTTGCTTTGTCTCTTTTTTCTTTGAAGAATCAAGTTTATCTTGAAGTGTTTTTTTGAATGTATTGTTAAATTCTTCGGCTTCTTTGTTGGTAATAACGTTTTCCTGATTGAGTTTATTCAAATATAGTTGATATACATTTTCATGCTTTGAAATGGAGTTATATAAAATAGGCTGAGTAAAACGAGGTTCATCGCCTTCATTATGGCCATATTTTCTATATCCTAAAATATCAATGTAAACATCTTGGTGAAATTCTTGTCTTAATTTAATTGCTGTTTTGATTGCATAGATTACAGCCTCAGGGTCGTCTGCATTGACATGGAATACAGGAGACTCTGTTACTTTTGCAAGGTCTGTACAATAT
>JAYOLY010000057.1:1854-5397 GCA_038120575.1 Rickettsiales bacterium | reverse complement strand
ACTATATGGATAGTGCCTCCATTGTCATACCCTTCAAGTTTTGACATATTAGCCACTTCATAGTTGATACCTTGACCTGAAATTGCTGCATCACCGTGAAGAACAATTGGAATGATTTCTTTTGGATTGTTGTCGTATCGAATGATTTTTTTTGCATTTGTAATCCCAGAAACAACTGGGGAAACAGCCTCCAGATGTGATGGGTTAGGAACAAGACTTAAGTGAATGGGGTATCCTTCTGGCGTTGTAATGTCGGCTGATTTTCCAAGATGATATTTTACATCCCCGCCTGTTTTTATAAAGTCGTGATAGATATTTTCTTCAAATTCTGAAAATACATCATCATATGATTTTTGAAATACATTTGCTAGAACATTTAATCGACCTCTATGAGCCATTCCCAATACAAATTCTTTCGCACCTGTTTTTGCTGCTTCTCTTATTGCCATGTTCAGGGCTGGAATGACAACTTCAAGACCTTCTAGTGAAAATCTTTTTTTACCAATGTATTTTGTTTGTAAGAAGTTTTCAAATCCTACGGCTTGACTTAATAAGTGCAAAATATTTAATTTTTCTTCTGAGTTGAATTTGTTTTTATGTGAATTGTGTTCGAGTTCTTTGTATATCCATTGTCTAAGATTTTCGTTTCTACAATACATGAATTCAGTACCTATTGTTGAACAGTAGGTTAGTTTTAAATGATTTAAAATATTGGCTAAAGTATCTGTTCCAATGCCAATTTCTTTTCCTGATTCAAAAGATTGACTCAGATCATCTTCAGTCAATCCAAAATAGGATAATTCTAGATCAGATTTGTGTATTCGTCTTTTTCTGATTGGGTTGGTATTGGCAATTAAATGACCTCTACTTCTATAACCTTGAATTAGTTTTATAACGGCAATTTCTTTTGATGAAATTTGTGTTGAGGAGGTTGTTCCAGATTGTGAGTGTGTTTCTGCAAAATCGTATCCCGAAAAAAAGTTTTGCCATGATGTATCAACTGTATCTGGGTTGCTTTTAAAATCTTGATAAAGAGTTTCAATATACGCAGGATTAGAATTATTCAAAGCGCTAAATTTATCCATTTTATTCATGTTGTTGTCCTATATTTCTTTTTATTGAATTATACCGCTTGTGTTTTTTATTTATCAATAGAAAATAACTTGTTAAATAATCAAACTGTTTTTTTATAGAGTGTATGTTTTTTTGTTATTTTTCGTATTGAATTTCTTTAATTACAAAAAGATTATGTGTTTTTTTATTAAATGCTACTACTTGATGATCATTATTAGGATTAATACTTTTTAGATATGTTTTTTTATGTTTAATTTTATATTCATAAATATCTAAAGAATTTTCTTTTACATTAAGACCAAGTACAAGTGAATGATTAGTTGGGGTTGATTGTGAATGACATACTATTAAATTGTTTTTAAATAACAGGGGTCTAAAACAATTAAAAGGGATTCGTGTGGCAAAATTGGCTTCGTATTGTGTATTAATTGAGTCGTTATTATTTAAAATAGGAAGATTATTGTTTGAAAGAATTGATTGAAACGATATTATTTGGTTCCATTCAAGTATAGGTATTAGAGCTGTTTCTGAGAGAGTTGAGTATCCGTAAAATTGAATTAAAGATGGAATGTTGATGGATAAATAGTTTCCAATGGTTTTTAAATCTGATAATGATGGTTTTTGTATTATATTATTAAAAATTCTATAGGTTGTTGAATAGCTTAATTGAGTGTCGGTAGCAATTTTTTTTATACTTATTTTAAGGAGCTTTCTTTTCTCTTCGAGAATATTTAATGTCATTAAAATAGTGTATCAAATTTATATTTCTACTCCTAGATATGAGTTGATTTAATATTGACATAGCGTTATATAGTTGTTTATATATATAAAATATGACGTTGTTTAGATATATTTTTTCTTTTTCAGCTCTTTTGTTATTTTTTAAGCAGAGTTTATTGCTTGTTAATAATGGAATTTCAATAATTGATATGTTGGCAGTGTTACAAAAGCAGTCAAAGCTTTTTTTTAAGTTTGTCAAAGATGTTAATTATTCCTTTCAAAATGGTGTTAATATTATTAATAGCTATCAGTCTTTATTATTAAAAAATTCTTTTTTAGGGTGTACTTTTCAATCTGATTTACCTAATTTTTCATTGTGGCTTGAGCTATATTCATCCTTTCTTTTTTCTTTACAACATCATGTTATTCGCTTACTAAAGTCTTTAATATATCCTTTTTTTCTTTTTCTATTTTCTCTTGGCCTTTTTTTCTTTTTATTATTTTTTATTATCCCGAGAGTGGTTACTCAGTATGATCTTTATCAGATAACATTGCCGTTTATTGTGTTTTTTTTAAATCAATTCACGTTGATATTGTCTGATTTCTTTATTCCGATTTCAATTTTAATGATGATTATATGTCTTTTGTTTGGAAAACTTTTTTTTAAGTTTATTATTACCTATTTTATAAGACCTTTTTTACTTTTAGAGTTGTATTGGGCTTTTTATATTTTGTCTTCGCAGGGTTTGGATTTAAAACGAATAATTATGAGTATTTCTTTTAGTGATAAGCATTTATTATTTTTTGATTATGAACGATTTAAAAAAGAATTTTTTATGACGTCATCGTTTTCTACTGCATTTATCACATATTTGTGCGATCACCCTTTAATTAAAGTTATTATTAATCATTCAAAAGAGCATGTTGGGTATTCATCTCTTTTTAAAGATGTCATTTCGATTTATGAAAATTATTTTTTATCTAAGATTGATCGATTCTTGGTTGTGTTTAAAGTGTTGATGCTTTGTATTGTTGCTGGTCTTATTTTATTCATTTTTTGGATTTGTTTTTTTCCTTTAATTCATATGATGGAGTCTTTAATTTGAAGGTCTACAAAGGGTTTACTTTGGTTGAATTAATGCTTGTATTGTTTATTATTTCTTTATTTTCTACTATTGCGTTTACAAGTTATTCAAAGATTCAAACACGAGCTAAAGAAAAAGTTTTACTTTCGATTGTCAATAATTTTCAGTTGGCATTAGAGTCGTATTTTCTTGCTTTTTCAACATATCCTGAAGGAGATAATGTATCTATTGGCGAGATTGAATCTATTCTTGTTGAGTCAGGGGATTTGAAAGAACCACATCTTAATCCCTTCACTGGAAATTTTTTCTCTTCATCAGACAAATCTGGGCTAAGTCTCTATTTTTTTGATTCTGAATTACTGTCTTATAGAGTTGAGGTCTATGGTTTTTTAAATGAATACTCTATACTGAATATAGAGCATTAGTTTTTTTAGTATAAAGGGTTGTGATTAACAAGTGATTAATGGTTTAGATCCAAATAAAAGAAAAAATACTGATAATTCATCTAGATCTAGTTCAGACTTTGCTAAGTCTGTTTTTGATCAGTATGTCTTAAATTCATCGTCAAAAGGTTCTGCTGGCATTAAAATGCTTTTCATAGTTGTTGTTAAAATTAATTTTGATACGTTACCTTCAAATTTGATTGGTGATGCAAAAAGAAATG
>JAYOLY010000057.1:0-1844 GCA_038120575.1 Rickettsiales bacterium | reverse complement strand
CTGTAGAAGATGTTGTGATTGATTGTTTACGAGAAATTTTATCTAAAGATGTTGATACGCAAAACGTACAGACTTTATTGGATAATTTAATTAAATTTTTAGAAGAATCTCAAAAACATAATTCAAATAATGTTAACCAAGACTTTATTGATCTGCTAAAGCTTATTAATAATTATTTATTTAAAGAATCTTTTAATGACCCTATTCCTAAAATGCGTTCATTTGCAAATATTCCTTCTGCTTCTGTTCCACCGTTTGGACCGTCTTCTGTAGATGGTGAATTTAATCCATCAAGACCATCTCCTTCTCAAGGTGCTTATAATTTTACGAATCCTACGCCTCAAGGCTCAAATTTTAATAGTGGTGGAGACAGACGTTCAACATCATCGTCCTCGTCAACTTCTCATTCAAGAGCATCATCTAACTTTGATTCAGGAGAGCAACCAAGGGCATCGTCTACTTTTGATTCAGGAGAGCAACCAAGGGCATCATCTACGTCTGATGCAGCTAAATCTGAAGAATTTGTTTTGGATAGGGATAGAGCTATTCAAACGTTAGGTTTAAGTAAACAGTTTACTAAATCTGAATTGAATAAAGCATATCGAAAAAAAGCCTTAGAAACTCATCCAGATAAACGAAAAGAGGGTGTTTCTGAAGCTGATGCAAATGAACAATTTAATATAGTAAAACTCTCATATGATTATTTAAAAACTGATTTCGATTCAGAAGCTTAAATAAAAAAGATTTTATTTTTCTTCAGTTGTTTCTTTAGCAGTATCGTTTTCAGTTGAGTCTTTTTTAGTATCTGTATTTGCGTTTTCAGTGTTTTCTATGTTTTGATCTTCGCTTGTTTCCTTTTTATTATTGTCTTCTTTGTTATCGTCTTTATTGTCTTCTTTACTATCTTTTTTATTTTCTGATTCTGCAGTCACTTTCTTTGAGGGTTTAGTTGTTTTTTTCTGTGTAACATTTTCACTTTCAACAATGATGTTGAATGTAATCTTTACATCTGAATGGATAACAACAGGAACAGTATATTCTCCAACTTCTTTTATTGCTTGCATACTCTTTAGATCATATTTGTCTAATTCTGTTTTAAAGGTCTTATTCACTTTTTCTAGAATATCGTTAATGCTGATAGATCCGTATAATTTTCCTTCATCATGGCTTTTAGCTTTGAATGTAATTGTTTGATTATTTAATTTCTTTTCAACATCAACAGCAATTTTTTGAAGTTCTTTTTCACGCTTGGATGATTTTACAAGAATGGAGTCAATTTTTGTTTTATTTTCTTTGTTATTTAAAATGGCATATTTTTTTGGTAAAAGAAAATTTCTAGCATAACCTAGTTTGACGAATCCTTTTTGACCAAGTTTGAATAAACCTTTTTTTTCTTCAATATATACAACTTCTATTACTTTTGCCATAGCGATGAATCTCCTAAAATTTAATTATCTATATAATAGGGTAGTAACCCCATAAAACGAGCTTTTTTAATTGCATTAGCAATTTTTCGTTGCCACTTAGCTGTAAGTCCAGAATTTCTTTTTGGAACAATTTTTCCTCTGTCTGTGATAAATCTAGATAGAATTTTGGTGTCTTTGTAATCAAGAATTTCTATTTGTAAAATAGCACGCTTTTTTTGAACGTCTTCTTTTTATTTTTGTATTTCTTTGTTCCATATATAGCCTCCGTTAAGCTGTTAGTTCTTCTTCTTTTATTTGGTCAGATGCTCGATCTAGCATTTGGAAAGTGTCTGTCACAACTTCTATCCATTGCCTTTCTTCACCATCTTTTTGATATGTATCAATTCTAAGTGAACCTTCGATTGATACAAGTTTACC
>JAYOLY010000056.1:0-9898 GCA_038120575.1 Rickettsiales bacterium | reverse complement strand
GATAAAAGGTTCAATTTCTGCAGACATAGGTGTAAGAGGTCTCATGGGAAAAAGTCTAAGACCAAAAGAGGCTCTTTTATTGATGGGCGCTTGTAAACAACTTAAAAGTGAAATTGGAAATCATATTGGAAATTCTAGAGAATTTAGTAAAGCCATGGAAGGTTTATTTAAAGCTACTCAATATGAATTGTCTAAAATAAAAGAAGAGTGTTCTACTTTTGATAAAGCTTTGAGTGTTTGGAAAACATCAGATCAAAATTTGTTTACATCAAATATCATGGATTGGAAAATGTTTTGTCAAGTAGATAAAGTAGTTAAGTTAGATAATAAGGCAAAGAAAGCGTTGATAAAAGAGATACAAATAATGACAAGTTCTACATTTTCTACACTAAATTTAGCTACATTTAATTTTGTGAATATAAGTGAATTAAATCAAACAGATGGTAATGGTGGTGAAAGTGATGTAGAGTTATATGAAGGTGATGCAGAGTTATATGATAGTGATGTAGAGTCATATGAAAGTGATGTAGAGTCACAACTATCTATTTTAAGAGATTCCACAAGTGGGTTTGGTGTGATTAGGTATCTAGCTGGAAATCAATACGCTGGATTTATTAATGAAGAGGGACTTCCTAATGGCGAAGGTACTATAAAGATTTATAATCCAGATAATCCTGTTGAAGTAATTCTTGATACCAATGGAAATTGGGACAATGGTGAGTTACAAGAAGATAACTTAATAATTAAATTATTTGTTATGTTGGAAAATTCAGGTGTGTTTGTAGGTTCAAAAAATGAGAGTGGTCAGTATGAAGGAATGTTCTATGAACCAAATGGGGAGTCTAAAAGGGTTCTAATTACAAAACTACCAGAAAATAAATTATCTTTTCATTACGGTCAATAATTTAATTTGATATAATAATTTTATGATAAAAAACTTTATTGATCGATTAGGATCAAACAAGTGTATCGTTGACCAAGTACAATTAAAAAACTTTAAAACAGATAAATCATACGAGCAAGGTGTTGTTCCAACTCTTGTTGTTTTTCCTGAATCTGATGAAGATGTCAAACTGGTATTAGAACTAGCCAATCAGTACCGTATTCCTGTAACAAGTCGTGGTGCAGGGTCAGGAAAATCTGGAGGCGCTGTACCTGAACATAATGGGATTATTTTATCATTTGAAAAAATGAATAAGATTTTGGAATGTGACAAAGAAAATGCTTGCATGGTTGTTCAGCCTGGCGTAATTACCGATACAATTAAAGAAGAGGCAGAAGCGGTGGATTTGTTTTATCCCCCCAATCCATCAAGCTCTAATTGGTGCACAATTGGAGGAAATGTTGCAGAAAACGCAGGAAGTTCTAATGCCCTAAAATATGGTGTAACAGGCGACTATGTGTTGGGTTTGGAAGGTTTTTTTGCTAATGGCACACCATTTAAGTTAGGTGGAAAACTCTATAAAGATGTTGCAGGTTACGACTTAAAACGTTTAATTGTAGGGTCGGAAGGGACACTCGTTGTCGTTACTAAAATTATTTTAAAATTGATTCCAAAACCAAAATTTAGCCAATCGTTATGGTGTTGTTTTGAGTCATTGCAAGATGGCTGTGATTTTTTACAAAATATTGCAAGGTCGTCTTATCGACCTGCAGCAGCAGAATTTGTCGAAAAAAGTTGTATTGACGCTGTTGAAAGAGTACATAAAAAAAAGTTTGAATTTAATCAAGGTCAAGCTATGGTGCTTTTAACATGCGATGCTCAAGATAACCTAGAGCTTAGCGCAATCATTGAAACTGTGTCAAAAACAGCATTATCTTTTAATCGGGCAAAGGTTTTTTCCGGACAAGACGACTTATATTGGTTTGCAAGACGTGCCGTATCTGAGGCTTTAGAGACTGTTTTTTCTCATAAAATTTCAGAAGATATTACGGTGCCACCTTCAAAGATTTCAGAATTTCTTTTAGCTGTCAAAAAAGCTCATAACTCTGACGATATCACTATTATAGGATATGGCCATCTTGGAGATGGAAATATTCATACAAATATTTTAATGAAAGAAAAAGATGACAAAAAATGGAAGACATTAAAGCCAATACTAGTTCGACAAATTTTAAAATTATGTGTAGATATGGGAGGTACCTTAACTGGAGAGCATGGTATAGGATTAACAAAAAAAGAGTATATGAATTTATATTTTTCCAATCATGAAATAGAGATAATGAAACAAATCAAAGCTGTCTTTGACCCGAATCACATTTTAAATCCGTCCAAACTATTTCGATGATTTTAGAAAACAACTTATATATTATTTTTTACATATGAAAATTAATGCTGATAACATATCGTTTTATTCTGAAAATAGCATTAATAATAAGTCTAATAAATAGAGACTTAATATATTAAATTTAGTTCAATCAGAATTTAAAAGTAGTCAATTAGAAATTGTAGAAACTGTTTTCAAGACTATGTTATTTCAGCTTATGGCAAATAAAGAAATAGGTATTGAGGACTTTGATAAAGCAAAAGATATTTTTGAAAAACAGTTGCCTCAAAAAATAGAATTAGATAATCAGTTAAACAAGGAATTAACGCTTCAATTGGTACAAGATATTGTAAAAATAGTAGAACCATTATTTCTTAAAATTGGACTTGAAGAGCAACTCAGTAAAGACCTGTTACAACTTCAACTGATGACATACGTATCAAGATTGCAAGATTTGTTTTCAAGTGAGTTTGTCATGATGATATTTAGAGCTGAAAGTGGTGCGGAAGATGCTTTAATGAGTTATTTAGATAATATTGTAGCTATGAAAGGCGCTCCAATTGTAAAAGATGATTCTCTGTATTCAGAGTCTACAGAAGATATTATGGCGAATAAATCTTTTTTTGAAATTTTTTGTCTTGATAAAGTTCATGAATTAACACTAGATGAAAAAGATCAAGCTGATAATAGATCCATTGAAAATGTAGAGTACTGTATTCTTCCAAATATTGCCGAATTAATGATATTTGATGAATTATTAAAAGATAAAATTCCTTTAGGAATACTTCAATATCATTTATATGTATCACAGTTACAATCCAACAGTAATCAAATTGTATTTAGATTTGTATTGCTATATAAAGAAGATATTATTTTAAATATTACTTTTAAATACAGTATGAAAGATCAGTTATGTTTAATGTATGACAAAGGATTATATATTGGAACAGTTAACTATAGTTATGACCCCAAAAAACAGTTATTTACTAAATTAAATGGAAACATTAATGGAAGCATAATTGCTTTAATTGTCAAAAATCAATTAAATAGAGTCAATTATAAAGTTTTACTAGGTGAGTGGAGAGGTGAAATACATTTAAATTCTCTTAATCATACAGTAGGCACTTGGCGATCTAGAAAAATTATTAAGGAAAAATTTGATTCAAAATCGCATAAATTAATAAAAGAAAAAAATAAACTTCAAGTAAGAAAAAATATAATTATTGGTGAAGATTGTATAGTATCAACATCGTTGTATATGAATAAATTGCCAATTCCATTATGGATGTCAGGAACAATAAAAAACAACAAGTTTGAGCCACCAAAATCTATTCCTTTAGAACGATTTAATTGCAATTTAAACTCACTTTATTAAGACTAAAGTTGGCAGAATTTATTGTGTACTTCAATTCTTCTTGAGGGTATAATGACACATTAAGTATGACTAAAATAACAATATTCAAAGAAGAAAGTTCAGAAACAAGACTTTCTATCACACCGACGATGGTTAAACACTACAAAGACCTTGGATGTGATGTTGTTATTCAAGCTGGTGCCGGACATGATTTGTTTACTGATGATGATTTTAGCCAGCAAGGAGCAACTGTAAGCTCTGCAGACACCAAATTATTTGATACAGACCTTATTATTCAAGTGCAATGTCCTAATCAAACAATTTTAAAAAAAATAAAACCTCAAACACGATTAATTTGCCTTTTAGATCCTTTTTTTAATAAAAAACAGTTGGAATTAGTTTTAAAATACAACATTACATGTGCGGCATTGGAATTTATTCCACGCTCGACTTACGCTCAAAAAATGGATGTATTAAGCTCTCAAGCAAGTTTAGCTGGTTATGTTGCTGTTACATTAGCTGCTTCCAAAATATCGAAAGTATTGCCTATGATGATGACTCCGGCAGGAACAATTTCTCCGGCAAAAGTGTTTGTTATTGGCGCAGGGGTTGCTGGCTTGCAAAGTATAGCTACTGCAAAAAGACTTGGTGCTCAAGTGGATGCCTTTGATACTAGACCTGTTGTAGAAGAACAAGTTAAGTCATTAGGTGCAAAATTTTTAAAAGTGAACTTAGGGCAAACAGGGGAAGATAAAAATGGATATGCAACTGAACTTTCAAAAGAACAATTATCAAAGCAACAAGACTTAATGGAAAAAGCTTGCCAGCAAGCCGATATTGTCATCACAACGGCACAATTGTTTGGAAAAAAAGCTCCAATATTAATTACTAATCAGATGATAAAAAAAATGAAAAAAGGAAGCGTAATTGTTGATCTAGCCGTTGAAACAGGTGGAAATGTAGAGTCGAGTCAACTTAATAACGATGTAATGAAAGAGGGTGTCTTAATCATAGGGCAGCCTCATCTTGCTCGGTTTGTTGCAAAAGATGCTTCTCAGGTCTTTGCAACAAATATATTTCATGTCGTGAAAGAGTTATATAATGAAGAACAAAAAGCAATTGTAATTGATAAAAAAAATGATATTGTCAATTCAATCATTGCAACAGAACAAGGTGAAATCATTCAACCTATGTTACTGGATAAAACAAAAGGAAAGCAATAAATGGGTATGGACTTGTTTTTTATCATCATCATCATTATTTTAGCTGTTTTTTTAGGCTTTGAGTTAATCTCAAAAGTGCCTTCAACCTTGCATACCCCACTGATGTCTGGAACCAATGCAATTTCAGGGATTACAATTTTAGGTGCCATTACATTGGTTGGCGACAGTAATCAACAAGTGACATTAATTTTGGCTGTCATAGCTGTTGCCTTTGCCACAATGAATGTTGTTGGTGGTTATTTAGTGACAGATCGAATGCTGGAAATGTTTAAAAAGAAAAACAAAAAATGAGTTTAAAATGAATTTAGATAGTATAGCCCATATAGGATATTTAATCGCAACTGTTTGTTTTATTTTAGGAATAAAAAAATTAAGTTCGCCTAAATCGGCTCGATTTGGAAATGCATTATCGGGTTTGGGAATGCTTGTAGCGATTATTGTAACCATCATGCAACAAACTATGATCGATTTTCAAATAATTTTAATTGGATTAGTCATTGGAACAGGTTTTGGTGTTATAGCTGCACGCTTTGTAGCCATGACAGCCATGCCAGAAATGGTTGCGCTATTAAACGGTTTTGGTGGAGGTTCCAGTTTACTACTTGCACTTGGAGCTGTTTTTGGTCAGCCTAATGTGGCTTTATCTACTATTGTCATTACGGTTATTTCATTGTTTATCGGGTCAGTTACATTATCTGGAAGTGTGATTGCATGGTTAAAACTTGCAGAAAAAATGACAGGAAAACCCATCATGGTAACAACAAGTAGGGTCATCAATATTGTCTTAATGCTTATTGTTTTTGGGATAACAATAGATTATGGACTGACAGTTTTGGATCTTTCGATAGGATGGTTGATCATTATTGCTTGTTAATTGTTGATAGGCGTTTTTGGTGTAATAGCAATTGGTGGCGGCGATATGCCTGTTGTCATTGCATTGCTTAATAGTTTTTCAGGTTTGGCTGCAACAGGAGCAGGTGTGGTTGTAAATAATATGTTACTTGTCATTGCGGGATTACTAGTTGGTGCATCAGGTTTAATTCTTACAATGATTATGTGTAAATCGATGAATCGAAAATTAAGCAATGTCTTATTTGGTGGGTTTGGAAAACAGACAAAATCGACACAAACTATTCAAGGCGAGGTTAATCCAATTTCAGCCGAAGATGCTTATTATATTTTAGAAGCAGCACAATCGGTTGTTGTTGTCCCTGGCTATGGTATGGCAGTGGCTCAGGCACAGCATGTTATTAGAGAATTAAGCGATATATTAGAAGAAAAAGGATGCGAAACAAGTTTTGCCATTCATCCTGTTGCAGGGCGTATGCCTGGACATATGAATGTGTTGCTTGCAGAAGCCAATGTGTCTTACGATAAATTAGTTGAAATGGAGACCATAAACCCAAGACTAGAAATGGTAGATGTCTGCTTAATTATTGGAGCTAATGATGTTGTCAATCCTGATGCATTAGAAAATGAAAGTAGTCCAATGTATGGGATGCCTATTATTGAGGCAAGTAAAGCCAAAACCGTGTTTGTTTTAAAACGATCGATGAATCCAGGATTTGCTGGTGTAGAAAATCCTTTATTTTTTAAAGAAAATACTCGAATGTTGTTTGGAGATGCTAAAGCCTCAATTCAATCTATAGTGTCCGAATTCAAAAACGATTCTAACTAAACTACTTTGTTAATTCAAACATCATGTCTATACAGCGAAGTGCCTTGATGTAAGAGTCTTGAGGTAAGGTTATAATGTCTTCATCTGTAGGTTGAGA
This sequence comes from Rickettsiales bacterium, assembly GCA_038120575.1. GTDB lineage: Bacteria > Margulisbacteria > Marinamargulisbacteria. Next base: position 3,279 of record JAYOLY010000056.1, on the reverse strand, counting down.
TAAAACTCGAATAATGTCATCAAGCGTATTGGATTTCATGTATTTACACATTGTACAGGTTCCAACAAATTTTTTGTCAGGTACGTCAGTTTGGAGTCTTCCTGTTAATCCACATTCAGTTAATAAAAAATAATACGGAGCATTACTGTTTTTTACATAATTAACCAATTGCGACGTTGATCCCACGAAATCAGATTCAGAAATAACATCTTCACCACATTCAGGATGAGCCAAAACCGCAACATCGCGATATTGACGACGAATACGATGAATTGTTGCAGGTGTAAATTCTTCATGAACATAACATGTTCCTGAGCTATACCGAATGGTTTTATTAACGCCTCTTTTCTGAAGTTCATTAATCACATTTTGAGCCATAAGTTTGTCAGGAAGAAAATAGATTTTGTCATTATCTAGCCGTTCGCAAATATCATATACATTTGATGACGTCACACAGACATCACATTCTGCTTTGACATCAACTGTTGTATTGATATAACAAACAAAGGTGTAATCTGGAAATTCTTGTCGAAGCTGTCTAACCTCTGCACCTGTAATGGAATCTGCGAGAGAACATCCATTGAAGCGAGAAGGAATTAAAACGGTTTTTGATGGATTTAACAATTTTGCGGTTTCAGCCATAAACTTTACAGCAGAAAATACAATTGTATCAGCTGTTGCTTCTTTAGCTTTTTTACTCAAATAATACGAATCGCCCACTTCATCTGCAACGGTTCTTAGAATTTCAGGAACAACGTAAGAATGCGCTAAAATGATGGCATTTCGATCTTGCTTTAACTGTTGAATATGATTTATTTTTGGTAGCATCATCTCGCAAATAGTTGGTGTGTAAACACAAAGTCCACCACCTAATGTGACATGTTTTAAAACATTAAATAAAGATTCTGTTGTCCACTTAGTTGTCATGTTTTCCTATGGCTGCAACAGGGCATGTATCCAATGCTTCATTGCACAATTTAATATCTTGTTCAGTTTTGGGTTGTTGATATACATAAGCATGATCAAAATCTGCTGTGAGTTTAAAAAAGTCACAGGCTAAATCTACACAGGTATCACAGGCGATACAATCGTCATTAACATAAAATAAACCTGATACATTGTCACTATAAATATATTCTGTCATATAGCATCGTCACTAGTTTACCTTGATTGAGTTTGAAGAAAAAGACTTTATCAACAATTAGTCGTCTTGGAGACGCGATAAAGATTCTTGAATAAGATAGGACCCACCTTGCGATTCATAGTAGGCAACATCATCGGGATTTAAGCCTAATAACGACACCAAGCGATTTAATTCATCTTTATTTAATGTTTCAATACTGTCTAAACTGTCTTTTATTCGTTTGAGTGTTTTTTTATCAACACTTACAATACCAACTCCTTCATGAACAGTAATTTTTTGGATATCTTTTTGTTTAACATTAAGAGCTGTTAAGACTTCTTCCATCCCAGGTCGATTTAATAGCACATGATGAGAAACGTGTTGTTGAGAAGAGGAATGCAATGGAAGTGGGTTAGGTGAAATAGGTGGTATTGTCATATTAAAATGTATCCGATTTTACATCAATTGTAACTAAGTCTTCTTCTTTGGCGTGTTTTAAAAAATAGGTTCCTAAACTAATCATAGAACGTTTATCGTTATTGTTTCCTTGACTATTATTGACAGTAATATTTTGGTCAAGTCGATTGTAAATATATGTTTTTCCTTTTTCAAAAGGAATTTTATGATAGATAATAATGCGTTCGTTGTTTTCGGCATAAATCACTTTACTACCATCAGGAAGTGTTTTGGTTTCATCTGAAAATTGGACGATTAACGCTTTGCTTGTCATCTATTTTTGAAATTATACAATAAATAAAATCAATAATCAGTATAAATATATTTTTTAAAATTTAAATTATATCAATTGAGTGTCTTTGTATATAATAAATATTAAGATGAACGTCTTTAAATATATTGTATTGTTATTCTGTTCAGTATGTCTTTTGGGATGTCCAAACGAATTTCAAAAATTAGAACAAGCCTATTTTGACGACCAATTTTTTTTAACACTTCAATTAAGTGAAGACATGTTGAACAAAAAAAAATATCACAAACAACTTGAAACATTTTTAAATAGAAATGGAGACTATTTACTAGCTAAAATTATCAAAGAAACAACTGCTCAGATTGAAAAAGGCCCATCTATTAAACTGTATTTTTTATTTCATAATACCCTAAAATATTTAAACCGATGTCACGAGGTTTTTCCAGCTCAAGTTCCTAAAAAGGTATTAAACAATTACGAACGACTCATAGAAGAGTATGCCAGTGAGACCGTTCAAGATCAGCGTTTAAAAATAGAAAAAGCCTATCAAGCACATCTATATCGACATGTTATTCGATATTTAGACAATCTTGAACAGGTCAATCAACTTACTCAAAACGACATTAACTTAAGACAAAGCTGTCATAAAAAATTGAAACGTGTGTTACGTATTAATGCCATAAAAGCACTCGATACATCGATTGAACAAGCTATTGAAAATATGACGTCACCAAAATCGAATAATGAAACTATAACAAATCCTTATGCACTAACTCGATTTGGGGTGAATGTACCGAAACTTATGAAAGACTATATGGTGAAAGATATGAGAAAAACACTGTCGTCTCATATAAGTCTTCAAACAGGCAAAACAACTCAAACTGAACCTGCTCAATATGAATTATATGTTAAGGTTGACGTGTCGGACTTTGAATCGACATACCCAGAATTAATCACTGAAAAAGGATTGTTTTCTTACAAAAAAGACAATGACGATCAATGGCAAGTTGATGAATTTGAATATGATGTGTTTGTCGAAACAAAAACTGTGACAGTCACAATAGATGCTGAAATTCTTTTAGTAGATAATAGGGAGAAAGTTGCACAATTTGTTTATGAAACAGAAGCCTTATCTGAAATAAAAACTGTCGGAGACTTTAATAATGTGCCTTTAGATATTGTACTGTTTGAATATCCTATAGAGTATAAAGCCTATCAAGTTCAACAACAGTTTCAATCTAATAAAGAGTTGTTAATAGAAGCCATAAAAGATGCTATTGATGTATTGAGTATCAAAGTAGCGGATACAATTGATATCGATTTAGATCCATGGTTTTTGTTTAGTTTAAAGTAAACATGAATGTATAATCATTTTTACATATCCAGCATCGTTTTATTTAACAATGTTAAAACTGCCCTACGCTGTTGTTCGATTTTTGTAATTTTTGAA
>JAYOLY010000055.1:3392-9899 GCA_038120575.1 Rickettsiales bacterium | reverse complement strand
TGCAAATAGAACTCATGAAAAGGCACTTGAATTGGCTAAACATCACAATGTTACTGTACAAAAATACGAAGACATATTTGATCAACTCAATCACTATAACATCATTATCAGCGCTGTCAGTGTAAAAGATAAAGTGATTATTCCATCACATTTTGATCAAACTCATCAAACAAAGCTAATTATTGATTTGGGCTTGCCTAGAAATGTGGATCCCAACATGACAGATCAGTTTGAACAGATAAAATTAATTAATGTGGATGGCTTAAAAGAGATTGCTTTAAAAAATGTAAATAAGCGAAAAGTAGAAATACAAAAAGTAAATACCATCATAAACGAAGATCTTTCTGATATAAATACATGGATGCTTAATCGCAAAAAGTATGTCACAAACAATTAAACTTGGCACGAGACCATCTCCTCTTGCATTAATTCAAGCCGAACAAGTAAAAACTAGATTACTAGATCAATTTCCCTCGCTAGATGTAGTCATTGTTCCCATTAAAACAGAGGGTGATAAAAATCAAAGCACACCATTAAATCAATTGGGCGGTAAAGGTGTATTTATTAAAACACTTGAAGAACACATTTTAAATCATACGATTGATGCGGCTGTGCATAGTTTTAAAGATATTACCGCAAGCATTTCTAATCAAACTCAATTGGCAACATTTTTACATCCAGAATCAATTGAGGATTGTGTTTTTTTTAAAGATAATAGCTATTCATCTTTAAATCAATTACCAGCAGGAGCAAGAATTGGAAGTAGCAGTTTAAGACGTAAAACATATTTAAATACCTATTTCCCAGATCTAGTTCTTAAAGATATTCGAGGTAATGTTGAAACACGACTAGAAAAATGTAAAAAAGGCCAATATGATGCTGTTATTCTATCAAAAGCTGGTGTTATTAGATTAGGAATAGACGAACCGTTTGAAACCTTAGACAAAACTCGTTTTGTTCCAGCCCCTGGGCAAGGGGTTGTTACTGTTCAGCTGCATAATCAATCAAAATTTAAGTCATATTTCAAGGCCATTTCTAATTCTAGTCAAACAGTTATATCAACATTAGAATTTTTATTTTTACAAACATTATGTTTCAATTGCAATGAGCCATTAGGCTTGTGTATTACTATTCAACATCATACGATTAAAATTCATGTGAAATGGGTAGATAAAACCCATAATATGTTGCAAGAAAAAATCATTGAATGTGATACTAAAGATGCAGAAAATGAAATTAAAGCTCTTGCATTATTAATAAAAAAAACAGCTTAAACAAATGAATAAAAAGGGAAAAGTTTATTTAGTCGGAGCAGGTCCAGGAGACCCAAAATTAATTACTCTTAAAGCCATAGGGGTGCTAAAACAAGCAGATGTTGTTTTATATGATGCTTTAGCACATTCTAATTTATTGCGGTATTGCTCAGCGTCATGTGTTTTTATTAAAGTTGGAAAACGAAAAGGTCAGCATTCACAAAAACAATCTTCAATTAATCAAAAACTAATACATTATGCTCAAAAAGGGCATTGTGTTGTTCGATTAAAAGGGGGAGACCCTCTAATTTTTGGACGTGGAGGCGAAGAAATACAATGTCTAGCAGAGCATAACATTGAGTACGAAATTGTCCCAGGAATAACATCAGCAATTGCGGTTCCAAGTTATGCCGGAATTCCATTAACTCACCGTAATTTATCTCGATCAGTGGCCTTTGTTACTGGTACATTAAAAAAAGGAAAAACTCAACTAGATATCCCAAAAGCAGACACCTTAGTATTTTTAATGGCTGTAACAAATTTAGAAGACATTGTCTCTAAAATATTAAGCGATAATCATTTTTCTAGCGAAACACCAGTTGCAATTATTTATCATGGCACGCTTGCCAAAGAAGAGGTTGTCATAGGGACTCTAGCAACAATTATTGATCAGAAAAATCAATCTAAATGGACAACACCAGCCATAGTTGTAGTTGGAGACGTAGTAAACTTGGCTAAAACATTTAATTGGAGAGCAACGTTGCCTCTTGTAGGAAAACGAATCATTACATTACGAGATCAAGATCAGGCAGAAGAATATACACAGTATTTTTCTCAGTTGGGTGCTGAAGCGATTAACTTACCTATGATAAAGATTAGTCCAAACACCTATGAACAGCAAAAAATAACACGCGACTGTCTAGAGTCGATATCGATGATCATTATAACCTCACAAAATTCAGCAACCTATTTTTTAGAGGCATTAAAACAAAATCAATGTGATCTGAGAACCCTATTTGGAAAAAAAATTATTGCAATAGGTCAAAAAACAAAGGATATTTTAAGTCAATCAGGTATTATCGCAGACATGGTTCCAAAACAACAATCAACAGCTGGAATGTTAGCTGAATTTTCAACAAAAATGAGATCTGAACATGTTTTGTTGCCACTATCTTCAAAAGCAGATCAAACGCTTGAAAATGGTTTAAAACAAAAAGGTGCTAAAACAACTCGAATAAATATTTATAACAATGATGCAATACAATCTCATCACACAGCAATATTAGATGGAGATCATATTGTGTTTACTAGTTCATCAACAGTTGAAAACTTTTTTAATTCAACGTTGTATACAAGGCAACACATTCACGTCTATTCCATAGGAGAGAAAACAACGTCGTCTCTAAAACAAGTCTACGACGGACCCATTTACACAGCAGCTCATCCAACCTTGAATGCAATTGCAGAGTTAATGAATCAAAACTAAGTCGGACTATATATCATAGTACATTGAAAATTCCCAAGGATGTGGACGAAGCTTGAGTTGGGCACATTCTTGATTTAATTTATAGTCAATCCAGGTATCAATAACATCTTTAGTAAATACTTTTCCAGCAAGTAGATATTTATGATCTTTTTTAAGTTCAAGCAATGCCTCTTCTAAGGTATGAGGTGTTTTTTCAATGTCATTTGTATCAAGCTCATAAATATTTTTATCTAATGGATTCCCAGGATCAATTTTATTGACTATGCCGTCATAGGCTGCCATGGTAAGTGCTGCAAATGCTAAATACGGATTGCAACTGGGATCTGGACATCTAAATTCAAATCGTTTCGATTTATCCGAATTATGATAAGTTGGAATTCGAATTGCGGCAGAGCGATTTCGTTTAGAATAGGATAGATAAACAGGCGCTTCATAACCAGGAACCAATCGTTTAAAGCTATTTGTTGTGGGGTTTGTTATGGCAATTAATGATTTTGCATGCTTTAAAACGCCACCAATGGCATATAAAGCTGTTTTGGATAATCCCCCATATTCTTTTCCTGCAAATAAGTTTTTTCCATCTTTCCAAAGAGATAAATGAGTATGCATACCACTTCCGTTGTCATTAAACAGCGGTTTAGGCATAAATGTAACAGTTTTTCCATGTTGGTAAGCTACATTTTTGACAATATATTTATATTTAATTAAATTATCTGCCATTTCCAGTAATGGACCAAATCTCATATCAATTTCTGCTTGACCACCTGTTGCAACTTCATGATGCTGAGCTTCAACATCAATACCAACATCTTGCATAATCAATGACATTTCTGTCCTCATATCATGAAATTTATCTGAGGGAGGGACAGGAAAATAGCCTTCTTTGTATCTGGGCTTATAGCCTAAATTGGGGTTTTCATCTCGACCAGAATTCCAACGACCTTCAATTGAATCTAAATAATAGTATCCGGAATGCTCATTTTGATCGAAGCGAACATCATCAAAAATAAAAAATTCAGCTTCAGGGCCTATATATATTGTATCGGCTATTTGTTGTTGCTTTATAAATGCTTCGGCTTTTTTCGCAATGATACGTGGGTCTTTGGGGTAATCAGTATTGGATGTCGGGTCTGTAATGTTACAAAACAGCACAAGTGTTTTTTCTTTCATAAAAGGGTCAATAAAGGCTGTTGTTGGATCTGGTTTAACAAGCATGTCTGATTCATGGATAGATTGCCAACCTCGAATGCTGGAGCCATCAAATCCAAGTCCGGAATGACCATCAATAAAGTCATCTTCACTTAATTTATCAGAAGGGATTGTAAAATGTTGAGAAAGACCAGGAAGATCCATGAATCGTAAATCAACCATTTTAATATTTTCTTTCTTTATAAATTCTATAACGTCTTTTGCAGAATGAAATTTCATATTTTAACCCCTTTTTAAACTATATTATTTATACAATATATCTATTTTAAATTTTTTAAACAAAAAAATAAAAATTAAAAATGACAGTGTTTGTATCAAATATAAAAACTCAATATTGGTTCTCAAATAAAGAGCTGTTCGGTATAATTGGTTTGAATGAATAATAAAAATTCAACTCAATTATTTGAACATGCAAAACAGTCTCTAGTGGGAGGTGTTAATAGTCCCGTAAGAGCATACTCTGCAGTTCAATCAACACCTTTGTTTATAAAGTACGGAGAAAAATCTCATGTTGTTTCAGAAGACAACCAGCATCTTGTCGATTATGTTTTGTCTTATGGTCCGTTAATTTTAGGGCATGCACACCCAGCTATTATAGATGTTATTAACAAAACTGCTCAAAAAGGAACAACATTTGGGGCGCCAACACAGCTTGAAACAGCTTGTGCAGAAAAAATTAAAAAAAGTTACCCCTATGTCGATAAAGTCAGATTTGTCAGCTCAGGTACAGAGGCAACAATGAGCGCTATTCGATTGTCTCGAGCTGTAACAAATAAAGATCTAATAGTTAAATTTAGAGGATGCTACCATGGTCATGCAGATCCTTTGCTTGTCGCTGCTGGATCAGGAGGTCTCTCTTTAGGAACCCCTGATAGTGAAGGTGTACTCAAATCAGTTGCGGAACATACTATTGTTTTAGAATTTAATGATAGTGAAGGAGTCAAACAGTGTTTTAGACAGTATGGAGAAAAAATTGCAGCTGTCATTATCGAGCCTGTTTGCGGCAATATGGGCGTAGTGCTTCCAAATAAAGAATTTTTTGCAACATTACGAGAACATTGCACGACATCAAATGCATTGCTTATTTTTGACGAAGTGATGTGTGGATTCAGATCTCAACGAACGGGTACTCATGAATGGATAGGTGTAGAGCCTGATATAGTCATTTTAGGAAAAGTAATTGGAGGCGGTCTCCCATGTGGAGCATATGCAGCGAGTAAAAAAATTATGTCATATGTGTCCCCTGAAGGACCTATGTATCAAGCAGGTACTTTATCAGGAAATCCATTGGCAATGGCAGCGGGATTAAAAACATTAGAGTTGCTGGAAGATGGGTCTGTTTTTGAGACAGTCAACAACTATACAACTCAACTCGTTGAAACACTAGAAGACATTTCAAAAACATGCCAAGTTCCAATTACAATAAATCATATCGGCTCAATGTTTTCTGTGTTTTTTACATCAAAACCAGTTCAAACATTTAACGACGTCTCAGAGTGTGATTTAAATCAATTTACAAGATATTTTAATGAAATGATCAGACAAGACATTATTTTGCCTCCTTCACAATTTGAAGCATGTTTTACATCATGTATGCATAATGATGACGATCTAGCAAAAACAGCCAAAGCCTTTGAAAAAGCTTTATTAAAAGCAAATGTTTAAAATATACATGATATGGGAATTGCAAATCGTTATCTTATTTAATAGATCATTAGAATTAGGGTAGTGAATTGAGTAAATTAAAAAAAAATTTTATTAGTTGCTGTTTATTATTGTTTGTCATTGGACTGTTGCCAACGCATATCGTGTCTCAAGAGTCGACGCTTTCAAAAAAAGAGCAGAAAAAGCAAGATAAAATTGCCAAAAAAGAAAATAAAAAGAACAAGAAAAAGTATAAAAAGGCTAAAAAAAAGCCAGCTCTTTTAGTTGATCCTGCACAGGTTGAAACAAAATCTAAAAAAAATAAATCAGCTACATTATTTGGATCAAGCACCGAAACTCGTGATAATTTGTCTGATGAAACATTAGATTTATATGATAAATATGACATGCTCATGAAGCAAAATCAGTTTGATAAAGCCTTAGAAACAGCTCAAAAAATTCCTTCAAATCTTCAATCTTCTAAACAAAAAAATGATATGAAGTTTTTAATTATTTTTGATGACATAAAAAAAGAAGAAGAGAAAGAATTTGAAAAATTTGGAAAAGATGAATCAATGGAGCCAGAATTACGTAAAACAATTAATCGATTACAACGAGAAGCAAAAAAAAATATACTAATCCAAGAAAATGATCTCGCTAAAGATATTCTAATTCAGTCTATATATTTAGATAGAAAAAACTTTATATCTAAAAAATTACTCGAAAAATGTCTTGGCTTGCCTATAGGGTCATATAAGGTAGAAAATATAGAAGCTAAATATTGGAAAGATTCTCTCGTGTCATTGCGATCTGGGTTGCCAGATGAGTCGATCAAAGCTTTAACTGTGTTAAAAAGTTTCGATCAAAAAAATCCAGAAATTTTTGAACGGCTTGGATCAGCCTACTATCTAGCAG
>JAYOLY010000055.1:3069-3382 GCA_038120575.1 Rickettsiales bacterium | reverse complement strand
CCATAAAAGCTTGGGAGACTGCATTATTTTTGAATCCTGATAATTCTACATTAAAGTCATTTATAGATAATGCCAAAATTCAACAAAAAAAAGATCAAGAAGAGATTAAAGCTTTTTTAGCTAGAAAAGAAAATAATTCGTCAAAAGCAGTACAACAATCAAACGTAGACATGCAGGTATTAAGAGTCATTAATAGCCTCGAAAAGGCAACAAGTTATGCTCAGTCTGTTCGTGAAAGTCAACCAGGAGTTGAAGTTATTGTAGAAGAAGATGATAATGGTAAATATGTTGTGAAAATACCAGTAACAAAAAA
>JAYOLY010000055.1:0-3059 GCA_038120575.1 Rickettsiales bacterium | reverse complement strand
GTTTATTAGTGTGGTTTTTTGTTACATTCATCATAACAACGCAAGCCCAGACAGATAAATATTTTATAGAAAAACACTACACTGAAATGACTCAGGTACTTCTTAACTCTATGTTTGGAGAAGGCAACTTTGTCGCTCGAGTCATTGTGGATATGACAGATCCACAATATGAAGTTAAATATACAGAAGAGTCCAATCCAAAAACATCTGGAAAAAACAAATCCGAGGAAAAAGTATATATTCTCCCTGGTGTTCCAGCGTTAAAAAATATTGCTCCTGAATCGCTTAACCAAATGCCATACAATTCGGTTACAACACTGATGAAATCTCGTTTGAGAAAAATATCAATTATGATTATTGCTGATAAAAATTATCCAAAATCACAAGCCAGAAAAGCAGAAGTTGCCATCAAACAATTATTGTCATTTAGGGATGGTAGAGATAGCTTTACATTGCAATATGAAAAGTTCTATGACAATCCATTAAGCGAAACTCAAACTATTCAAATGGTCCCCGGACCAGAAAATTATTTTTCTATTTCAAACATTGTTGATTATATTTTCTTGTTTTTACTATTACTTGGCATTGTGTGCTATATTTTATTTCAAGGTAAACTTATTAAAGTATCCCAACAGCGAGAAGATGCAGGGTCTAATATAAGTGTAAATCCCAATTTAGAATTACCTGAAGGGATGGGAATGAAAGGTCCTTCTTCCGCTGGAACAGGTGAACCAACTATGAAACATTTCTTCAATTTTGTGAACAACCAAAACATAGACATTTTAATTACATTATTAAAAAAAGAATCTCTTAAACCAGAATTAATTTCATTGGTCATATCATTTTTACCAGAACATCTAGCATCTAAAGTGATTAACCAAATTGATGTAAAATTACAGGTTGCAGTTGCTTTAGATTTATTTAATCAAAAAATGGCAAGTAAACAACTACTAGAAAAACTTGAATTAAAGTTAAAAAGTAGCTTAGAGTGTTACAGTGGTGGCGTTGAAAAATTTGAAAAAGTATTCGACTTTGTTTCAAGTCAACAAAAAAATGCAATGTTGCAATTAATTAAAAAAAGTAATCCTGCAAAATATAAGGAAATAAGAAAATACATTTTATTGTTTGATGATATATCTAAACTATCCGAAGAAGACATGCAAACTCTAGTTTCAGATATTAATCTTGATACACTCTCAACAGCACTTGTTGGTGTAGATCAAGCAGTTCAAGATTTTGTCATAAATAATCTAACTAAAAGTGCTAAAGATATTGTGAGGCAGTATTTACAAATAAAAGGTCAAGATTATTCAAAAGATGACATAGAAAAAGCGCAAGATCGTATTGTTAAGTTAATTAAAAAGTTTGCAGATAAAGGTCTTATTAAAATTCATGAGAAATTAAGTTAAAAAAAGAGGGAATTATGAATTTAAGTATAATATTTGGATTGTTTTTCGTTTTTTTAACAGTGTATTTTGGTGCTCCTGAAATACGAGATAATTTTGCAATTTATCTAAGACCCGATGCGTTTATACTTGTACTTGGCGGCACATTTGCCTCAACGATGATTGGTGGGTCTGTGAAGCAGTTTTTTAATGTATTCAAAGTTTTAAAAATTATGATTTTTGGAACTAAAAAGCAACTTGATATAAATAATGCAATTAAAACAATGATTTCAATTTCGGAAGCAGCACAATCGAAATCAAAACAAAGCTTAAGTAATTCATTTTCCGGAAAAGATCCATTTCTAGATAGAGGTCTAGAAATGCTAGCCTCTGGATTAGATAAAGAGTTTATTAATCAAGTTTTAGAAACAGATATTTATGAATTAGAAAAAAGACACAATAAAATGCTAAATGTAACACGAACAATGGGGTCTTATTGTCCTATGTTTGGAATGCTTGGAACAATTATTGGGGTTATTCAAGTTTTAAAAGATGTATCAAGCATTGATACTATTATTTCAGGAATGTCTTTAGCCTTATTAACCACGTTGTATGGGCTATTTTTTGCGTCAGTCATATTTATTCCATTAACAAATAAGTTAAAATATTTAAGTAATTTAGAAAAATTAACTAAAGAAATTATTCGTGAAGGGATCATCTTAATCATGGATAAAGAAATCCCTATTAAGGTTGAAAAGTATTTGACATCCTATGTGACATCGTCAGAAAAACAAAAGTTTTTAAATAAATAGAGAAATATGTTCAAAAAAAATAAAGAACACGAAATGGAGCCTATGGACGATGGAGATAAAGAAGTCTCTCAGGCTTATGGTGATTTAGTAACATTTATAATGATGTTGTTTGTTCTGCTTTTTGTTATGTCTTATAACGAAAATAAAAACGCAGATTTTATTACAGAGTTTCAAATAAAGTTTGGAGAAAATAAACAAGAAGAACAACAAACATTAACAACAGATGCGCTGTTGGTAAGTCGAATTGAACATTACATAAAAAAAGAAGATCTTGTTGATGAGTCTCAGGTATTAGTTGATGAGCATCGAATTAAAATCATTTTACATCCTCCATTATCTTGAGGGAATTGCTCCAATTTTAGATGATGTAATCAATCCAATTATAATTGAAGGACATACAGACAACATTCCAATAAGTAACGATGAATTTGCATCTAATTGGGAACTTTCATTTTACAGATCATTTCAAATTGTAAAGTATTTTATCCATCAAAGAAATTACAGTCCTCATCGATTATCAGCATTAGGATATGGTGAACATAAACCGTTATTTGATAATTTAACGTGGAAAAACCGACAAAAAAATAGACGAATAGAAATTAATATTATCCGAGTTACACCAAAAGAGCAATTAGAGCTAGAGACGCCAATTTAATTGGCATTAAAAGATTCATATTGATAAACAATTAAAATTTAGTTAGTCTAACACCATGTTTATAGATCAGTTAAAAAATAAAACAATTCATTTTATTGGTGTTAGCGGATCGGGAATGATTGCAATTTGTCAGTTTTTAAAAGATCTCGAGTTTTGTACTGTAACCGGTTCAGATTTAAATAAAACTAAAGCAATTAAAAAATTAAT
>JAYOLY010000054.1:0-10375 GCA_038120575.1 Rickettsiales bacterium | reverse complement strand
ATGTATCTTTTGCTTGATGGAATCGAAATGATTCAGTCAACACATCTAGCACAGATATACATCATCCTTCTGGAGATACAAAAAAGATTTCGTTTGATAACGACGCTCCATCAAGTTCATCTTCAGAGTTGCTAGTCAACAATCCAACAGCTGTGGTTAATTGGAAAGTCATTTGGGATTTAGGCACAACAGAGGGAGGGTCGTCTGGATCGGGATTGTTTAATCAGAATCATCATTTAATTGGACAACTTTTAGGTGGTTTGGCGTCATGTACTCAGATGAATGATCCAGATTATTTTCCAAAATTTTCTGTTTCGTGGGACTTGGGGTTAAAGACTTTTTTAGATCCATTACAACTTAATTTAGATTCAATTAATACAAATAAACGCGTCTTGCATTCAGCAGATATTAATTTAGATGGACAATTTGATGATACAGATATTTATGTGATGATGGATTTTATTGCAAATTCTGTTTCTTCTGATCAAAACAGTGGAGCTACTATGTATAATACATTATCAGTTGCAGATATTATTTCTGTTCTACATTATTTTCCATCGCAATAAGGTGATATGAAACTTGTTGTCATTTTAAGTTTAATGTTTGTTTCATTGACGGTTTTCTTTAAGCCTAATATTCACTCAGATAGTAGTGATACTACAATTAAAAAAGACATTACAGTGTTCAAGCAATGGACACTGCATGATATATCTTATGACAATATTAATTGTGAGGGGTATCAACCAGCTGATATGAAAGATGAGTTGACGTTAACCATTACACCACATTCAGTTTCTGGAAAAGGACCCGTTAACAATTTTTTTGGAGATGTTGATATTGAAGCAAATTGTTTAACGATTTCAAAACTTGTTCAAACTAAAAAATTTGGTACGGGTTCGTGTGTAGAGAAGCATTTGATTGATTTTTTATCATCATCACTTCAATTTGAATTTAAACAATCAACGTTGGTGTTAACTCATTTAAAGTCTCAAACAATTCAAACACTTGTTTTTAAATAGTACTATTGCTTATCAATCGTGATGATAAGGTAATTTTCCAAAACATAAGTTCGAATATCTTTGACATTAATTTTTTTGTCTAGTTGAATGATTTGTTCATTGTCTGTGCTTTTGTTTTTTATGCATAATTTGTTGTCGCTAAATACATCAACTGTAATTTTGTCGTTTGGATCACTATTCATAAAACATTTCAAATAAAGTTTATGTTCTTGCTCATCTATTTCAATTAAGTTAGGAATAAATCCACCAGAAGACTTGATATAAGTCATATATTCTTTTTTATCGCATAAGAATTCTTTAAATGGTAATCCTGGCATAATATTGTTTTCTTTTATTACAAACATCATCGTCCTCCTTGTGTTTTGAATAATATTTGCAAGAGATATGCCAATTTATGATGTAATGGGCTGTTCAAAAAATGAACATTTTTCAATTTGGTGTTGATGACCAGTTTGTTAAGTTGGGCTGCTTGAAAGATCTTTTTCTGTAATAGAGTGTGCAACTTTAGTAACTAATTGATTTTCATGAAATTTATAGGTGTTTTGGATTCTTAAAATTTTTTTATCATCTGAAATATTTAAATTCTTAAGGTAATTAATCATAGCTTCTTTAATCAGATATTTTTTTTTATCTTCTGTAGTTTCTGTGTTCATAAGATAGTTTGCAATATTTATATTTAATAGGGCTTGCTTATCTGTAATCTTGGCAGTTGACATTATAGGGGATGGTTCTGGACTGTCATGTTTTGTTGGATCTGTTTCTTTAGTATTTTTGGGTAATATTTGCAGGAAACCTGGGTGTACCTGTCTATTTTGAGCTCGAGTAGGGAAACAACATCTAAACATATCATACCATCCAAAATCTACCACGACCTAGGATAGATTCTAGGCCTTGTTTACATAATTCATCTTCAGTAACCCAATAGCGGCGGTGGGTGACAATCGTTTTATCTTCAATTTTAAAATAAACAGGAATCGTGCCTTTAAATTGTGTAAGAAGCAATTGAACTTGTTTAAGTTGATCTTGTTCAATATTATCGGCGTCAATATAGTAGCTTTTTTGTTCAAATCCTTTTTCGACAATGCTCATATCTTGGCAGGTAATACTGACGTCATCTTGATTAACTCGTACACGACCTGTGATTGTAATAATTCTATCGTCTTGAAACATATCAACAAACTCTTCAAAGCGATCATTTTGAAACACTAAAATGGTTAACGATCCAGTAAAATCTTCTAATGTTCCTGTCAGCATTTCTCGTTTTGTTTTGGTAATAATGCGGCGAACATTAGAAACAAACCCTGTAATTGTTACAAATTTTCCATCTTTTGATACGTCTAAAGATGACACTGAATGTTCGGCTTTTTCGAGAAAATCTTTAATGCTTTCTAATGGATGACCAGTGATAAATAATCCTAGCATTTGTTTTTCCATGCTGAGCATCTCTTGTTTTGAATAGATATGATAGTGAGTGGCTGTCATGGACTCCATAGATAATCCGACACCAGCTTGATCGTCAGAAAATAATGCAACTTGTCCGTTGCTTCGCTCTCGAATTAAGACTTGTGCACTTTCAAGAGCAGCTTCGTAAACTGCGAGAAGATAGGATCTGTCTCCAAAATCGTCCATAGCACCACTTTTAATTAGACTCTCAAAGACACGTTTGTTACATTGTCTTAAATCAACTTTCATACACATATCGGCAAGATCTTTAAAGGGACGTTTTTCGATAATGCTTTCAATTGCGCCATCTCCAACATTTTTTATAGCACCTAAACCGAAGCAAATTGCATCTTTTTTTTCGTTATTTTCTGAAATAGAAATAATAGAAAAATCTCTAATAGATTGGTTTACATTAGGGGGTAAGACTGTAATGTTTATATCTTGGCATTCTTGAATATAAAGAGACGTTTTGTCGCTATTTGTAACAACAGATGACAGTAGTGCAGTCATATATTCTACAGGGTAATTTGCCTTTAAATAGCCGGTTTGATACGATACAAGTGCATAGGCCGTACTATGAGATTTGTTGAACCCATATTCAGCAAATTTATAGCATAATTCAAAGACATTGCGAGCTTTTTTGATATCAAATCCATTTTTTTCGGCTCCGTCTAAAAAATCTTCTCGCATTTTGTCCATGACAGATTTTTTCTTTTTTCCCATTGCTCGTCTTAACATGTCGGCTTGACCAAGAGAAAATCCACCAATAATAGATGCAATCTGCATAACTTGTTCTTGGTATACAATCATGCCATAGGTTTCTTTTAATATGCCTTCTAGTTCATCTATGGGGTATTGAACAGTGGTTTTTCCTAATTTATTTGAAACAAATTCATTTACCATTCCAGATCCAAGTGGGCCAGGTCGATACAGTGCCAAGAGGGCAATAATGTCTTCAAATACACGCGGTTGCATGTCTTTCATCAGTTGACGCATGCCTCTGCTTTCTAGTTGAAATACACCCACGCCTCGACCTTCACATAAATGGTCATAGGTGGCTTGATCTTCGGTTGAAATTGTTTTGATGTCAAAGGTATTGTTGTGACGTTGTTGAATTAAATTGACGGTGTCTTCTATTACAGTTAGGTTTCTTAAACCTAAAATATCCATTTTTAATAATCCAATACTTTCAATATTTGCCATCGCATATTGTGTTGCAATTTGACCATCATTGGATGTTAATGGCACAACAGTTGTTAGGGGATCACGAGAAATGACCACACCGGCAGCATGAGTTGAGGTGTGTCGTGTTACTCCTTCAAGTTGGGCTCCATAATCGATTAGTTCTTTAAATTCTGTTGTTGATTCGTATAACTTTTTAAGTTCTGGCACTTGTTCTAGGGCATCTGGAATGCTGACATAAGTTCCAGGTGTGGATGGAATAAGTTTTGCGATGCGATCTACGTCTGCTAATGGTACATTCAATACGCGGCCAACATCTCTGATAACTGCGCGACCTTGCATTGTTCCAAATGTAATAATCTGAGAGACACAATCTTGGCCATAGGTGTTTAAGATATAGTCAATCACTTCGCCTCGTCGTTTAATACAAAAATCGATATCTATATCTGGCATAGAGACTCGTTCTGGGTTTAAAAATCGTTCAAAGAGTAGATTGTATTTGATGGGATCTAGAGCCGTTATGCCTAACGCATAAGCAACAATAGACCCAGCAGCAGATCCTCGTCCTGGTCCGACAGGAATATGATTGATTTCACAAAAGTGTAAGAAGTCATAAATGATTAAAAAGTAGTTTGGATATTTCATTTTTAAAATGATATCGAGTTCAAATTTGACTCGTTCAATCAGTTCATCTGTGCGTTTGTCGTATAACTTGTCAATTCCTTGCCAGACAAGCTCTTCAAGATAGGCTTCTGATGTTTTTTGATTGGGACATTTAAAATGTGGTAACAAAACGGTTTCCATTTCAATTTCTAGGTTGCAACGATTGGCAAGTTTTACTGTGTTTTCTAGATATTCAGGATGCTCTGAAAATTGTGCAAGCATTTCAGTTGGAGATTTAAAATATAATTGCTCATTTTGAAACTTTGCTCTGGCGTCGTCATCAAGATGTTTACCTGTTTGAACGCAAAATAAAATATCGCGTAAAATGCTTTGATGTTGTTCTAAATAGTAGATATCATTTGTTGCTACAATAGGAATGTCGAGTGTGGTGGCAATGTGTTCGGTTCCTTTTCGAATTAGGTCTTCAAATGGGGCGTCAATTTTTTGTACACTCAAATATAGACGGTCATCAAATATATCTCTTAATTGTGTTGCAACCTGACGAGCTACGTCATCATTATGAGATTCAAGATGGGTAGATAGAGGACCTCTTCTTGTAGGAACAACGGCAATTAGACCGTTTGAATGGGTTGCTATGGTTTTAAGATCTAAGCGAGGTTTATAGTAAAATCCGTCTAAATGTGCAATTGAAATCAGTTTAATCAACGATTGATACCCTTCAAAGTTTTGACAAAGCAAAATCAATCGTTCAGACCAACGTTGTTTGACAGCTATGTCTGGAGTCAAATAGACATCAGCTCCTAAAATAGGATTGATATTGGCTTGTTTTGCTTTTTGATAGAAATCAATGGCACCATACATTGTTGCATTATCTGTTAAAGCAAGAGCAGGCATATCAAATTCTTTAGCTTTTTTTATAAGGTTGTCTATTCGAATAGGGCATTCCAATATAGAAAACTCTGAGTGACAATGTAGATGTACAAATGAATTAGACATAGTATATAACTATACCATTTTACTTGAAAAAAATAATGAGTTTTTAAAATTTTATATTATTTAAAATAAACAAATAAACGACCAAAATTTTTTGAATCTTTATCGATGCGGTGATAGCATTGTTTGATATCTGGTCGATTTAAAAATCGCAAGACAGTTTTTTTTAATTGACCTGATCCTTTTCCTGGAATAATTTCGACACATTTTATTTTTTTATCTAAGGCTTCTTGAATAATTCGTTGAAGCTCTGATTCAATTTTGTTGCCTTTGTTGTAAATATCATGTAAATCGAGCTTTAGTTTTGCCATCAATTTATCATCATAACGGGTTTTAAAACAAATTGACAATCATTTCATCCATCAAGTAAAGTAAAATCAATGTTCAAAAAAGAAACAATTATCATAAGTTTAGTGTCATTTTTGTTTATAAGTAGTATTGCATTAACGTTGTTTCAACAGTCATTTAAATCAGCGCATACAATGTCGAGTGACACTCAATCAAGCCAGTCTTTTTTAAGTTCTAAAAAAGGAATTGCGGTAATTGAGTTGTATGGACCTATTTCTTTTTCCGATTCATCGAATGTTTTATTTCCAAATGGTGCAGATTTAATCCTTAAGCAGATTAAGCTTATTGAAGAAGATAACAATGTATTAGGTATCTTACTCAAAATAAATAGTCCTGGCGGCACTGTTGGTGCGTCTCAAGAAATTTATGATGCCTTGCTAAAATGCAAAACTAAACGACAAATTCCTGTTGTTGCCCAAATTGGTGATATCGGTGCGTCAGGGGCCTATTACGTTGCTTTAGCAGCAGATAAAATTTTTGCTAATGCAGGAAGTCTTGTAGGTAGTATTGGTGTTGTTTTGGGTACAATAAATATTAAAGAACTGGCAGAAAAAAATGGTGTTTCTCAGCAACTTTATAAAGGTGGAGAGTATAAAGATATTTTATCGATGTGGCGTAACCCAAGTTCAGAAGAAGAACGATTGTTATTAAATTTGGTTGATAATGTGCATGATCAATTTAAAGACGACCTTGTTAAGTCTCGTCAGATCTCAACTAGTGATTTAAAAAGGGTTGCTGAGGGTCAAATTTTTACAGGGACATTGGCATTAGATTTAAACTTAATCGATCAGATAGCTACCTTTCAGGATGCAGTTGTTTATATTGGTCAAGAGGTTGGTCTTGGAGAGAATCCTGCCCTTATTTCTAAAACAAAAAGTGCTTTTTATGATGTCGTCTCTTTATTTACTATGAGTTTAAAAAATCAACTATTTAATACAGAATTTAGTAGTTATAGATTGTCTTATTAAGTATGTTTTTAACGCAATTATATACTTACATTTCTGCTCCAAAAGACTTTATAGCTCGATATAACCAATTTATTCCATATAAACTAGGGTGGTTGGGCTTGGTTATATTTTCCGTTGTGTTAAGTGTTTTGTTTAATCCTAGTTTATCTTTATTTTCACTTTTTATTTCAAGTTCAGTTTATTTTTTTTTGATTTTCTTAAATACAGTTTTAACGGTTACGTGTATCGATTTTTTTGCTCAACTGTTTCATTTAAAAGCCCAAAGTAAAGGGTTGTTTTTTTGGATATTAACAACCTATCTTCTGACTAGTTTATTTATTCCAGTTTATTTATTTTCATTATCGTCAGGTGTTGTATCGTTTGTATTGCTTTGGATTGTATTGAGTTCTATTGTGTCGTTGCAAATACATGTTATTAAAAAACTTTATTATGTATCCACGTTAAAAAGCTTTGTTCTTTATTTATCGCCACTTGCTGTTGTATTTTTTTTAGGGCTCATTTTAGTTGGTGTTGTTGGTAATGTTGTGGTGCAAAGTTTGATGACTCTATTGTAACTGTTTGTTAGGATGAGGTGGGTTATCCGCCAGCCTCTCTTTTTAATTTCTTAAGTGCTTCCTCGGCATCTAACTTTTGCCCAGTTTGCGAATAAATTTGATTTTTGGCAAATTTACCCCAGGCCCTAACTCTATCAGCTGCACTTTTTTTAAATATTTTTTATTGGTTTCTTTTGTTTTTCTTAAGAGTGTTTCCGCCTTAGTTTTTGTCTCGCAATTTTGTAATTTCCTATTGAAATCATTAAAGATATTTGCGGCAATATGCGTTTTCTGATAATGACTTTGGCTGGTTGGGAACTTTGGCATCATTGCTTTTATTCTCATTTTTTAATCCTTTTATATATTTTAAAAATTTTATTTATTTATATTTTTATTAATGTTAAAATTTAATATTTTTACTTTTTTATATTTTTACACATTTTTGTATTTTTTTGTTAATATTTGATTTATTTGAATTATTATTTTTTTTAATATTTGATTTTTTTTATTTTTTATAAATGGAATCTTTAAAGAAGATATGTGGCATTATCATGCCAATTAATGTTTCAGTTTGCAGTCTTCTTTATTATGTAGGAAATAATGAGGCTTGAACCCCTCTAGAAAATCTAGTTGTAGTATGTAACAATAATTTTATGTTTAGAATTGGTTTAGGATACGATGCACATCGATTTGTCGAGGGGCGACCGTTGATTTTGGGAGGTGTTACCATTCCATATCATAACGGATTGCTGGGCCATAGTGATGCTGATGTGCTAACACACACTATTATGGATGCGATGCTTGGGGCATTAAGTTTAGGGTCCATTGGAGATCATTTTCCAGATACAGATATGGCTTATAAAGATGCTGATAGTATCGAGTTGTTAAAGAACGTTTATCAGCTTATTCAAGATAAAGGATACCGTATTGGTAACATTGATAGCGTGATTATTGCTCAAGAGCCTAAATTAAAAGATCATGTTCATGCTATCAAACAACATCTTGCAGCTGTATTGTTTTGTCACGAAGATCAAATTGGTATCAAAGCAACTACAACAGAAAAAATGGGTCCTGAAGGACGGCTTGAGGGAATGTCTTGTCAAGCGGTTGTGTTATTACTTAAGCAATAAATGATTACAAGTAAAGATAATGCGAAGGTTCAACTGGCTAGACAGTTAGGGCGAAGTAAAAAATGTCGTTATGACAATCACTTATTTATTTTAGAAAACAAACATATTATTAATGAATGGCTTGTACAGTTTCCTCATTTGGTTCGTATTATTTTATATACAGGACGTCAAAATAAACCACTAACTTCGGCATCTTCAATCGAGATTGTTGAGGTTGATGAAGCTGTTTTTCAGACCATTCCAACGGTCAAAACGAGTTCAGGTTGCCTTGCTATTGTTGCAATGAATGTGGCTGTTCCAACATTTAACTCTCAATTTAAGTCTATTGTTTTGTTGGATAGCATCAATAAACCGAATAATTTGGGTGCTATTATTCGTAATGCCGTCGCATTTGATTGCGATGCTATTGTTTTGTCGAAAGATTGTGCAGATGTGTATCATCCTGAAACGATTCGTGCTAGTGCGGGATCTATCCATCATATTCCAATATATCGTCTTGGAGAGACAATTCAGTTAAAAGATTTAGAATCTTATACTAAGTTTTATTTGGATCCTAAAGCTAAATCACATTTAATTGAAAAAACAGCGTCAACAAAAGAAGTCTATATTTTTGGATCTGAAATGGGGTTTAATGCCTCATTAGAGTCGTTTTTAGATGATGCAATGCCCTTATCAGTTGAACAAGATCATCGACTTGATTCACTTAATGTTGCAGTATGTTCTGGCATTGTTTTACATCATCAATTTGTGTTAAAACATAAATCTAAAAAAAATGTGTAATTGTAAATCATGTAAAAAAATGTATTTATGTAAAAAAATTTGAGATAATAAGCATATAAGGAGAAAACGATGTCAATTCATAACGCAGGGGCTACTCAACATACTCCAAATGTTCAACAAGCACAACAAGCTCAACGTCAATTAAATGAGTTATTGGCAGATTTTAAAAATAATCTTGCAAACGATTTAAAAGATTTAACAGAAGAACTAGCTGGACGAGTAGTTGTTAAACAGACTAAAAAAGATATTGATACTTTAAAAGAGTCTCTAGCTCATGTAACAGATGGTAAAGAGATTCCAGCAGAACTTGCAGGCGAGATTGCTGGTATTATTCAACAACAAGATGATATTCAGAAAAAAAGAAAGAAGCGTAAAGATTTTGAAGATAAACTTGAAGAATTTGCGACTCTTACTGAACAAATTGATTTAAAAAAATTATCTGATAAAGAAAAAAATGTTTTGGAAAAGTTTAAAAAAAATATTCGTACAATGAAGCAGTTAAGTCGAGAATTAAAATTATTAGAAAAAGAAGAAGACGAGTTAAGTGAGTTCATTAAAAAACTTCAACAAAAGCAGAAAAAATGAATTTTTTAAAAAAGTTTAAGAATTTTGTTTTTGGTCAATCAGATTCAAAGCATGTCATTAACAGTCTTGAAGATTTTAGTAAATTAACACAATCATATAACGATTTACTAGCCAAACAAATTGAAACAAAACGAAAAAAAATTAACACAATAAAAGTCTTTTTATCCGATTTTAAACGTCCAGATCCATATCAATCACATAGTCTGAATATTGAGTTAGTTGATATGCGAAAAACTATTGTTCGGAAAAAGGGGAAAAGAAAATCTACCAAAAAAATGGATTGGGAAAAAGATATTCGCAATATAAACAAAAACAGAGGTATTGTTATTTAACTTAGTTTGTTTTCCAAGCAGCAGCGTCAACTAAAAATTGTTGAACCCCTTTGTCTGTTAATGGATGGTTGAACTGTTTCATTAATGTTTCTGGTGGAACAGTGACTACATCTGCACCAATCAGCGCCGAGTCTAAAATATGCGTTGGAGTTCGGACACTTGCAACAAGTATTTTGGTTAAAAATCCATAATTGTCATAAATGGTTCTAATTTGTTCAATCAGCTCCATTCCGTAGTGACCAATGTCATCTAATCTACCAACAAAAGGACTAATGTATGTTGCTCCAGCTTTTGCAGCTACTAGTGCTTGCAAAGGCGAGAAGGTGACGGTTACATTTGTTTGAATTCCTTTAGATGCTAATTGTTTAACAACTTTCATTCCCTCAGGAGTCATAACAACTTTGATGACAATATTTTTTCCCCAAGTAATATATTCTT
>JAYOLY010000053.1:10537-10951 GCA_038120575.1 Rickettsiales bacterium | reverse complement strand
GAAGAAGCTGCCTGGTGGGCAGCTGTATTTAGTTTTTCTGAGCGCTATTTAGGGTTGAAACACGGAAGTATTCGAGCAACTGTTTTGATTGAAACATTGCCTGCAATGTTTGAAATGGATGCCATCATTTATGCATTAAAAGACTATTGTGCGGGGTTAAACTGTGGTCGCTGGGATTATATTTTTAGTTATATGAAAACATTAAATCAATCTAATAAATATCAATTGCCCGATCGAAAACAAGTCACTATGGCGGTTCAATTTATGAAACATTATTCATTAAAACTTATTGAAACGTGTCATCGTCGAGGCATTCATGCAATGGGAGGTATGTCTGCAACAGTTCCTTATAAAATTACAGAGGGAAGCGATTCAGCCTATTTTAAAGAAAAAAACAACGATATTATTCAAAAC
>JAYOLY010000053.1:712-10527 GCA_038120575.1 Rickettsiales bacterium | reverse complement strand
CATTATTGCTGATAAACAACTAGAAGCGACCAATGGTCATGATGGAGCATGGTCGGCTCATCCCGATTTAGTGCCAATCATTAAAGAAACATTTGAAAAAAAACTAAACGGAAAAGCCAATCAAATAGAGTTTATGCCCAATACAACGAATATATCAGATATGCTCAACATGTCTGATGCCGATAAACAACGTACCAGTTGTACTGAGGAGGGATTAAAAACCAATATTAATGTGGGTCTACAATATGTTATTGCTTGGCTCAATGGTGTGGGTGCTGTTGGAATAAGCTATCAACCAGAAGGTCAGCAGGATCTTAATCCACGATTAATGGAAGATTTGGCGACTGCAGAAATTTCTAGAACACAAATTCAGCAGTGGTGGATGAATAATCAAGATATTGTAATGAATAATGGAGAAAAAAAAGCCATTAGAGACATTTTTTATGCTTTATTTGAACATGAAAAACAACGCATAAAAAACAATACACAAATTGTAAAATACGATACAACGCCTGCAATAGAAACGTTGAAAAACAATCTTAAGCAATGCTCAAAAGACGAATATCAAACCATTGAAAAAACGATCAAACAAAAACAAGATTATACTAAAAGGCAATTTGAAATAGGATGTAAACTATTTGAAAAGATTTGTACAAGCGACACGCTAGAGTGTTTGTTTTTTCCAGATATTGCAACACCATACTTATTTGATTTTACATAAACTTAAGATGAATTTATAATAAATCATCGTATCAATTAAATATAAAAGAGGAATGCTATGGTCTTTGATGAGGAAATGATAAAAAATGTATACAAAAAACTTGGCGAAAACATATTAAATGCTCGTTCAATTTTAAACAAACCTCTCACCTTAACTGAAAAACTATTATATTCTCATCTCGATCACGTTCCAGCCCAACCGTATAGCAGGGGCGAGTCTTATGTAAATTTTCGACCCGATCGTGTTGCGATGCAAGATGCAACAGCGCAAATGGCCTTGTTGCAATTTATGCAAGCAGGAAAGAAAAAGGTTGCTGTTCCCAGTACTGTACATTGCGATCATTTGATTCTTGCTGAAACAGGTGCGTCAGACGATTTGAAAGTGGCATTAGATACAAACAAAGAAGTTTACGATTTTTTAGCTTCAGTTTCGAACAAATATGGAATAGGTTTTTGGAAACCTGGTGCTGGAATTATTCATCAAGTAGTTTTGGAAAATTATGCCTTTCCAGGAGGCTTAATGATAGGCACAGATTCTCATACGGTTAATGCTGGTGGTTTGGGTATGATAGCCATTGGTGTTGGTGGAGCTGATGCCGTTGATGTGATGGCGGGAATGCCTTGGGAATTAAAATTTCCTAAACTAGTTGGTGTGGTTTTAACGGGACGACTCAGTGGTTGGGCATCTCCAAAAGATGTCATATTAAAAGTGGCTGGTATTTTGAGTGTGAAAGGCGGCACAGGAAAAATCCTTGAGTATATTGGTCCTGGGGCAGAAAGTATATCTTGTACAGGTAAAGGAACCATTTGCAATATGGGCGCCGAAATTGGTGCAACAACATCTGTATTTGGTTATGATGACTCAATGGCTCGCTATTTGGAAGCCACCCAACGTGCAGGAATTGCGGATTTAGCAAACGATGTAAAGCATCACTTACAACCAGACAAAGAGGTGTTGGCAGATCCGCATTCTTTTTATGATGAAGTGATTGAAATCAATTTGTCTGAACTTGAACCTCATATCAATGGCCCCTTTACACCAGACAAAGCTTGGCCAATTTCTGCTTTTGCACAAGCTGTAAAAGATAATCAGTATCCTGACACACTTGAAGTCGGATTAATTGGGTCGTGTACAAATTCATCGTATGAAGATTTGTCTCGGGCAGCATCGTTGGCTCGACAAGCCGTGAAAAAGAAGTTGAAAGTGAATTCAGAATTTGTGATTACACCAGGCTCTGAAATGGTTCGCTACACTGTCGATCGTGATGGAATTTTAACCGATTTTGAAGGAATGGGCGGAGTCGTACTTGCCAATGCCTGTGGACCTTGCATAGGACAATGGAAACGTCATCGTCAAGGAGATGATGAAAAAAATTCGATCATTACATCGTTTAATCGTAACTTTGCTAAACGTAACGATGGAAACCCTCATACACATGCCTTTGTTGCGTCACCGGAAATCGTTACGGCGATGGTATTAGGAGGAAAACTATCCTTTAATCCACTAACCGATACGATTAAAAATGAATTAGGTGAAGATGTTCAGTTGAAAGAACCAGTGGGTGATGAATTGCCTCAAAAAGGATTTGATGTTGAGGATGCTGGCTATATTGAACCTGTAAAAGAAGGTGATGATATTGTTGTCGTTGTTGACGAAAAATCGGAACGATTACAAGTTCTTGAACCTTTTGCTGCATGGGAACAAGACAATTTAAGTCAACTGAAATTATTAATTAAAGCAAAAGGAAAATGCACAACAGATCATATTTCTATGGCTGGACCTTGGTTAAAGTATCGGGGACATTTAGACAATATTTCAAATAATTGTTTAATTGGTGCCATTAACTTTTTTAATGATCAAGCTAATTCTGTAAAAAATCAGTTAACAGGACAATTTGAAGCGGTTCCAACTGTTGCACGAGCATACAAAGCGGCTGGAATTGGAAGTCTTGTTGTGGGTGATGAAAACTATGGAGAAGGATCATCTCGCGAACATGCAGCCATGGAACCTCGTCATCTAGGTGTTCGAGCAGTTTTAGTTCGATCGTTTGCTCGAATTCATGAAACAAACTTGAAAAAACAAGGCATGTTGGCGCTTACATTTAAAGATAAATCAGATTATGATCTCATTGAAGAAGATGACAAATTTGATATTGTGGGTCTTACCGAATTCAAACCAGGATCAACCATTACAATTGTTGCTCATCATCAAGATGGTAGCAAACATGACATAGTTTGCGATCATACTTATAACAATCTTCAAATTGAGTGGTTCAAAGCGGGATCAGCATTAAATTATATTAAAAATAGCCAGAAATAGTGTATACTTTAGCGCATGAGAGTTCGATTTGCACCATCCCCAACGGGTAATTTACATATAGGAACATTACGAGCTGCCTTGTTTAATTGGTTGTTTGTTCGACACCATCAAGGAACCTTTATTCTTCGTATAGAAGACACCGATTTGCAGCGATCTAAAAAAGACTATGAAGACAACATTGTTGCTGGACTTGATTGGCTTGGACTCCATATTGACGAAGGTCCACTTCAGCAAGGATCTGTTGCGCCATACCGTCAATCTGAACGAATAAATCAGCAGCTTTATCAAACAATGGCGTTAAAATTGGTTGAAAAAGGATATGCCTATTATTGTTTTTTAAGCGATGACGAGATAGATCAAAAACGTCAAGAAGCAAAAGAAAATAATCGCATTTTTTTACATCCAAGAACATATGAAACATTGAGTAAAGAAAAAATAGAACAAAAAATAAGCAATAACGTTCCCTATACAATACGATTTAAAATGACAGCTGCAGAAACGATTTCGTTTAAAGATATCATTCGAAATCCTATTGAATTTGATTGCTCTATAATATCAGATTTTGTCATTTTAAAATCCGATGGCAGTCCGTCGTACAACTTTGCTGTTGTTGTTGATGATGCAACAATGGCTATCACTCATGTCATTCGTGGTGAAGATCATATTTCAAATATGCCAAAACAA
Organism: Rickettsiales bacterium; assembly: GCA_038120575.1. Taxonomy (GTDB): domain Bacteria; phylum Margulisbacteria; class Marinamargulisbacteria. The sequence continues at coordinate 6,803 of JAYOLY010000053.1, read as the reverse complement.
TTGAAACTTTATCAAGCTTTGGGTTATGAAGCCCCTCAATTTGCTCATTTACCAATGATTTTGGGCCCAGATAAATCAAAATTATCTAAACGTCATGGTGCAACGGCTGTAACCGATTATAAAGACCAAGGCTTTCTTGCTGAAGCAGTGTTTAATTATCTTGCATTGTTAGGATGGTCTCCAAAAGGCGAACAAGAGTTGTTGTCTAAAGATGAGATTGTGAAGCAGTTTGACTTATCTCGAGTAAACAAATCTAACGCAGTATTCGATATTAAAAAATTAACTTGGATGAACGGACAATATATTAGACAACTCAATAAAGACGATTTATATCATTGTGTGTTGCCCTACATAGACGAAACCCTTCACCCAAATTTTGCATCATTGTCACTTGATCGACAAAAAAATGCCATTGTTGCTGTTCAAGATAATCTTGATACGTTGACAGACATCAACACCTACCTAGCAGTGTTTTTAGACAGCGATGACGATGTTAAACAAAAACAACAAGACATTGTTTGGAAAGAATCAGATAAAACAGTGCTACATTGTTTGAGTCAATGTTTAACAGATCAACGCTATCAAACCGTTGAAGAGTATAGTCAATTATTAGATCACGTATGTCAGAAAACAGAACTTGGAAAAGGAAACGTTTTTAAGCCTGTCAGACTGGCGTTGACGGGTGTCGGATCGGGACCTCATATTTCAGAACTGTGTGCTTTTTTTGGATCAGACCACATTTTAAAACGTGTTCAAAGTTGTTTAAATCAGTAATGGAATGTCAACCTATTTAGACACCTTACTTAAACACATATCCATACGAGATGTTCAGGCGCATAAAGGCAATTTTGGGCATCTTGTCATTATTGCAGGATCAGAAACCATGATTGGTGCGGCCATTCTGGCTGCAAAAGCTGCTTTTGCTACAGGAGTAGGATATGTATCTTTATTAACAGTCAACACATTTAAAAAACCACTTCAACTAGAGCTTCCTGAAATCATGGTTTACGGACTACCAACAGACGATGGGGCAATTTCGATAGATGCGTTTGATGATATTATCGATTACATTAAAAAAAAGAAAGTCGATACTATAGCTATTGGACCAGGTTTAGGACGGCACAAAACAACAACAGACCTTATTAATAAGATAATCTTTAACTATTGCATTAACTCATCCATTAAGTTGGTCATCGATGCAGATGCATTGACAGCAGTAGACGCTCAACGTCTTCATACCTATCCAGACGAGCAGATGGTGTTAACCCCTCATTCGGGTGAATTTAACCAACTTTGTCGCCCCATAAACCTTGTATATCATCCAGACCATCGAGAACGCTGTGCCAAAGACGCGCAAGCATGGACAAAACAAATTATTGTTTTAAAAGGACACCAAAGCATTGTTGCCAGCAAGAAAGACAGTTACATCAATTCGACGGGTAATCCAAGTATGGCAACAGCTGGAGTAGGGGACGTTTTAACTGGAATGATAGCAAGTTTTGCTTGTCAGGGAATATCATTATTTGATTCAGCATGTTTGGGCTGCTATGTTCATGGAAAAGCTGGTGATATAGCCAATAAAACAGTTGGTATTGGTCTTACAGCGAGTGATATTATAGCTACATGTCGGTTAATTATGGGAGAAAATCAATGAATACAGTCGCATGGCAGAACAATGTAAATGCTCTTAATGATGAATTGACATTATTACCTGGTTTTGAATGCTTTGATGAAAAGAAAGTTCTTCAAACATTGGCTAATCCAGCCTTGTTTTCAATAGGTTTTGAAAAAGAAAAGGGTCAAGGTTATTTATATGGTCAAGACTTGGCAAGTCAGCGTCAACAGTTGTTTAACTTGTTAGATGAGTCAACAAAAAAACAATATTTTTTAGATAAATGTTCTTTTTTAAATTTAAATCCATCTTTAACATCATTTTTAAAGCTTAAAAAAGACATTACAGTTGACGATATTGAGTCTGTTCAAGACATTGGTATGGGCCATTCTGTATATTGGGTTACTTCGCAAACAGGACACCATGCAGTTGTAAAAGAAGTCGATAAAAAGCATCCAAAAGTGTATTACAACGTGCTAGCTGTGATGGGTTTTTCAACCTTATCCATTGATTATATCGAAAACGAGCTTGGTCAATGGATTATTTCAGAGTATTTAGATGGACAAATGTTGACGGAATCTAATCTTGAAACAGTTTTTTCTGAAACGTGTTTAACGCTTATGGCTCAGCAAGCAGCCTGTGCTGATGTCTTAGGGCGAGGAGACAGACATCTTGAAAATTATATTTGGGCAAACAATACCATTTATCCTGTTGATATTTCATATTTATTTTGGCCAGAAAATGAAGAGTGGGTTGAACGCTACATTGAAGGTGGTCAATCTGAATATTGTTTGCTTATTTTAGCAAGAACAGAAGAGTTGAAGACACACTATAAAAACTTATTTTGGGATAGCTATCACAACACCATTCAATCATGTGTTGAAAATAAACATGCCTTGTATGATGTGTTAGAACATTATTATGAAAAAGGCGATGCTTTACGCTTCAAAGCTTATTTAAATCGTGTGTTAGATAAACCAGATACCTACATTAAACAACAAAAAAAAAGGTATAACCGTGCTTTTGATTGTTTTGTTGATCGATACCAGTTAAAAAAGAAACTTGAAAAAAAAGCTCAAGAAAATCCAGCATTTGTTCAAACTCATCCACTTTTAAAAATGTATCATGATTCAAACCATAACCGGCTAACAGCATTTTTTTTAGTTGATTATCATCAACGACTTGATACCATTTCAGGGTTAATTTGATTGTTATAAATAAATTGAATTAGGTTAACACAGTCCTATTACTGAATCTTTTGTTGATTCAGTGTTATTGAGCATTACAAAACCAAGAGAAGCATTAGCCTCAGCATCACTGCTTCTAAAAGGTGAACTAGCCATATTAGTTAATGGGACACTACGGGTCTCCCTAACCAGCATAGGCTCAGGAGATTGTGAACAATAAACATCAGTACCGCTAGCGTGTCTTGAACTTCTACGCTGTTTTGAAAGTGAATCAAGCGTTTCTGAAATAATACTAAGTAAATCATCAATTGATTTATCTCTAAAATCAGATTTATCATCTCCAGCATTTGTATAACCAACTGCAAAGTTCATAATCTTGGTCTGGACAATTCCAATTTTCTCTCTAAACTTTTCACATATAGCAACTAACTTACTTTGAATTTCCTCAGACTTGATTTTAGATGTTTTGTTTTCAGTTGAAAGTCTTTCATTTGTCGATGAAAGTTCATTTAACTGTGTTGAAGTCTCTTGATTTCCTTTTTTTATCAAATCAAGATATGAAATAAGACGGTTGATTTTTTGTTGATAATTTGATTCAGCTGATTCATCTAACTGAAAATTAAAAGCACTATTTGATTCAGCTAATTCTTTAAAAATATCGTCCAATTCAGAAAAAAAATCTTTTAGCGTTTTAATTTCAGTTTTTAGCGTTTCATTTTCAGTTTTTAGCGTTTCATTTTGAGCTGATACTGCATTTTGACCATGAGGAGAGAGTTGTTTTTGTTGCTGCTCAGCCAGTTCTTTTTTAAGTTTTTCAATTTCAGCATCTCTCTCTGCTATTACAGCATCTTTTTCTTGTAATGCAGCATCTCTCTCTGCTATTTCAGCATCTCTCTCTGCTATTACAGCATCTTTTTCTTGTAATGCAGCATTTCTCTCTGCATTTTCAAGGGCTAAGTTATACACATATTTAAAAGCATCTTGCCAATAGAGATCTTCATCTTTAAGTGAAAATTGTTTAATTATTAGATTTTTAAAGTCAGATAAATCTGTTGTGGTTACAATGTGGTGTACAAGATGAATTTCAAGACACCTAATTTCCCACAAAAGCATAGTTTTACATAATTCTATATCACTTAAGGCTTCAGGATTAGTAGCCTTGGATATAAATTGGCTAAGAAAGTCTAATTCATTTTCAAGATTTCTTAGTTCATTATCTGTATATGATTTAAAAAATTTATCAATTGTATTTTTACTGTCATCTTCTGGTGGAAAAGTTTGCAAATATGCAAGAGTTAATAACAATGAAGGTAAATTTGAAAAAGATTCTGAAAATGAAATATCGGAGTATTCATATAGCTGGCCTTTAGAACCACCTGTAATATCGTATGAAATAATTTGTTTGAAACTATTAAAAAGTTGGGGCCATAAATCTAATGAAGGTTGTTTGTCACTATCAGCAAGTTGACTATAGAGTTCATATATATAATTCCAATTTAATTTCTTTAGATCTTCAAAAATCGTTGAATATTTATCTTTTATTTCTTTAACAATTAAATCACGAGAGCTAGCTGCTGCTGAACCTGAAGCTGGAGCCGGAGAAGACTTATCTGTTGAGTCAATCTGTTTTGGATGAGGTGAAGCTGCTCGATGTAGAGTTTGAGCAGCTGTACCTTGCTCACTCTGCGTTGAACTGCCCCCTGCAGCTCCTGCATACGTAGTCGGGATAGCACTTCCTTGCAGCGAGTTTTGGTTTGGTCTATGACTGCCCATTGCAGCTACTACATCTGGAGTCATGTTAAACCTTCTAATACTTTTGTTTGTAAATATGTCATTGCGATAATCTATTTATAGTTAATTTGTAAAAAGTGTTAAATAAAAATAATTTTTTAAAAAAATACCTAAAAAAAGGTTAAAAGTCAATCAAATAATGAGAAGTTAACCAACCATCAACTATGCCCAGTTGGCTTCAGAAGTGTGATGTTGTGATAACAAATATATAGTTACGATTAAATTTAATAAGTGCTCAACTTGATTTTCTTTCAACTCGTTGACTCCATAACTTTTCTTAAACTGATCTAAATGATGCCTCAGATCACCTTCTTCTGTTACTAAAGGAGATTGTTCAAACTTTGTTTGTGTAAGTGCTTCCTTAGATACTGAATATTGGTCTTTTAAATCTACTATTATATTTGGATATAGTTTCTTAGAGAGACATCCAGTAAAAATGGTGCTATTAAAGTAATGATAGAGGTTTCCAATTTCAGTTTGGTTTAATTTTAATAAGGCTGTTTTTAATTTTTGATAGTCATCCGAATTATAAAAATCAATAGGAATATAATCAGATTCTATTTCCGCTGTAAAATCTTAATAGTCAGCCAAAAAATTTTCATCATTACCATATACAATTGACGCACTTATCCTGTTTGATGGTAAAATTATCCAATCTGAAGGTTCTTCTTTGCTAGCTAGCTGTGGAAAAAGTTCATGTGGACTTAGTGGTATAGTAGGCTGCACAAGCCCAAAAAATGTTGAGATTCGCAAGTCTCCATTTTCTATTAAATCAAGTAAAGTTTTTGGGGGTAATGTTGTTAATGCAGGGTTTTTTACCTCAAATTTTAATGCTTCTTTGTTTTTCACATAATGATGTTCTCTAAATTCTTTTTTTAACTCATTTGACGGACTTTCTAGAGATAAAGTGATTGATTGATTGTGCTCTTGAGTTTTGTAAATGTAATTAACTAGTTGATTTAAGTCACTAAATGTATCGCTTTCGATGTCACTATTAAATAATTTGAAGCCGGATCCATATTTAGTTATTTTAAAAGAATAACCTTTTACTTTAATGATAGGAAATTGATTTTTTTCAACAGGAGACAATATCGAATGAAGATCTGGTATGAACTGGTCTTTTTCTTGTTCTGAATATGTTTTTGTAAGTGTTACAGGAACTGTTGAGTATTGTTTAGTAGAATGAAGCTCTCCCTCATGAACGGTGTTTCCTCCCGTAGCTGATCCTTGAGGTGAAGATGGTTTTGTGATTTCAAACCCTTGTTGTGTTTGTTCACCCTTTTCAAACAACTTGATGCTTAATGTCTCGATTTTTTCTAATCTAGATGAATGATGATGAACTATTCTCTTAAACAAATGTTTTAAATGTGTTTCAAAGTCATTTTTTTGATCACTATTTAACAAACTTTTATTTTTTTCAAACCAATTAAATGATTCTTTATATGTTGTAAGATGCGAGATGATACTGCTCTGAGGGTTTCCTGTTTGAAGTGTCTCAAGC
>JAYOLY010000053.1:0-702 GCA_038120575.1 Rickettsiales bacterium | reverse complement strand
AATAATCCTTGAAAAGGGTGTTAGCGTATTGTTCAAAGGTATTTAATTGTTCCTTAAGTTCTAAAACTTGATCATGATTGTTGTTATCAGATAAGTTGTGAGTTCGTAGCGTATCTTTTGATCGTTGAATTGCTCGTTGAATGTCTATATCAGTTGATGTCCTTAATTGATCAATTAATGGTTTGTTTGAATCTATTACTCTACGTAAAGAATTTATAGCTTGTTGACTCAAGTCTCTATTTGGAACTCTTCGTGTTGAAAAAGTTGTATGCGTTGTAGTGTGGACTCTGGATGACTCTGTGCTCTGTTTGGCAAGTTCATCTTCTAATGTCTTGATATTAGACTCTATTACTCCAAGGTGTGTAGATATAGACGATTCATCCGCTGTGATTGATTCAGGATAAGTTTTTATTGTATTGTCGTTTAATGAGTGCTTAATACGATTTATGCTTTCTATTACAGTTGCCTTAAGGTCCCCAACACTTAATGCATTCAGTCTAGCATTTAGCTCTGTTTTTCTTTGTTCTAATATTTGAAATTTACTTATATTTGCTAAGCACGTCTCAACAGATTTCAAAACTGATTGAGATTTTTGATCAAAGTTGGGATCAGTACTATTTAGATTTTTAATGTCTTCTTGTAATTTGTTGTAAATCAACTCTTGAATTAATTTCTTGTAATGGGAATCTGTAAGTTTTTCAA
>JAYOLY010000052.1:4149-10981 GCA_038120575.1 Rickettsiales bacterium | reverse complement strand
ATCAGAAAGTCTAAAATTTAGAGACTGACCTGCTCTCAAATCTTCAAGAGCCTTTTGGAGTTGACCCGTACTTACGCCTAATGAGTTGAAAAGTTCTTCAACCGTTACCATGTCTAGAGGGTGTTTTTTCATAGGCACTATTTGTTGTTGAGATGGCGCATCTGTTGCTGCTACCCCTCCGCCTTGATTGCCTGATGGTTGTGCTGCTGGTACATCTAGTGCTGGTGTTTGTGTTTGTGCTGGTACTGTTGGCGCTTCGTCTGGAATGTTTGGTAATGGTTTTGGTTGTGGTGGTACTGGTGATTTTGCTCCTGCTCCACCTGGTGGTACTGTTGCTGCTTTTCTTGATGGTGATTGTGGCGATTGTGTTAACAGTTCTTTAACAGAGCCATTCAAAAGGTACGGAGGTTTTATTTCGGCACCTGTTTTTTGTGGGTTTGTACTCGACTGACGTAAATTGTCTTCTTGTTGAGATGTCTTTTGTTTGGGAATATATTTAGGTAACGGTAGATTTTTTTTATCTAAATGTCTTGACAAATGTTGTTCTTCTGCGTGTTCTTTTCTATTCTCTTGTCTCAAAACATCTTTTGAAGAACCATTCCCAGTCTGGTCTTGTTTTCTTTTTCCTACTGGCAATCTTGTTTTTGGACCTGTTGGTGGCCTATTATCTAAAGGATTTTGTTTATCATTACTGCTACCTTTACTGCTAGCAGTTTGTCTTGTATTTCTATAACGAGACCCACCAATACTACCTAACATACATTATCCTCTTTTTTATTATTTTCTTTATAATTATCGTTACATCTTTTAAAAAATTTCATTTTTTTACACATCTTTTTTAATCACTTCTAATAAATTGTCGGGTTATCCGGATTAACATCTGAGACGTTTTGCTTTCCATCTCCATCTAAATCCACATCACAACTATCACCCACTAAAGGTGTATTATTTGCATTTTCTGATTGCTCATCTGTATTAGCTTGGTCAATATTGGCTAAATCTTTACAATTATCTAAACTATCCAAAATGCCATCGTTGTCGTCATCAGCATCTTCACTGCTATCTGCACAACCATCACCATCGTTATCGGTTTCAAAACAACTATTTATTGTTTCTAGGTACGTTTTTCCATTTGCGTGAACAAAAAAGGTAAATTGTTGACAAGAACTACTGATCCATCCTGTTTCTCCTAATGGACAGGAATCGTTTCCATCTGCCAGTCCATCACCGTCATCATCAGCATCCCCGGCATTACACAACCCATCACCATCAAGGTCGGAACCATCATTAGTTGGTTGATAGACCCCACTTACACAATCTTCACAACCATCGCCATCTGAATCACTACACACAGCCGGATTCGTAGCATCCAAATCTCCACCCGACAGACTGACGCAATCACCCAACGCGGCAACAGTTTGAGATACAACAGCGTCACAAACACCATCACCGTCATCATCGACGTCCTCTATATTGTCTTCACAGCCATCAAGATCATAATCGTTACAATCCGTTGCATGATAAACAGCCCCTGAACACAACTGATTGGATGGCACCCAATGTACATGACTAGCCTGTCCATCTTCCGGATCGCAACGATCGCTTAAATCAACAACTCCGTCCTTATCGTCATCATTGTCTTCAATGCCATCTTCACAACCATCTTTTGTATAATCTGTACATGTCGTTGCATTGTACCCATTCGAACAATCTGAATTTGTAGAGATAAAATCTGGAGCCGTATTGTCGTTGTTATTGGCTATACTTTCTTGGCAGGCATCAACAGAATTAAACCCAACAACACAATCTTCACCTGCAACAGTTCCCACAGTATCTGCACCGTCACAAATATCATCATTGTCATCATCGGCATCCCCAACATTACAATCGCCATCACCATCCCAATCGGCACCATCATTGCCAGAGTCCGGACTTGTCTGATTGGTCGCACTTGCCAACACTCCTGTTATGGCACAATCATCACAATTGTCACCATCTGCATCAATACACTCGATTGAACTAAAGTCGTTACTATCTGTAACATCTGGCTGCCCATCATTGTCGTCATCACTGTCTTCTACGTTGTCTTTACATCCATCTCCATCGTTGTCATTACAGGTTGTTTCATCGTAAAGCTCTGCTCCACAACCACTGTTTGACGATGTCCATCCTGTTGCACCAGCAACACAACTATCCACGACATCCAGCACACCATCATTGTCTTTATCAGCATCTTCTGCTGTAGAATCTTGGCATCCATCTCCATCATGATCTGTCAGGGCTGTCGACACCCAGCCTGTATTTCCAATCGGACAATCATCACGTCCATCTTCAATTCCATCACCATCATCATCGGCATCGCCACTATTGCAGACTCCATCACTATCTGTATCTAGCCCGTCATTGTTGACGTCATAATTTCCCGACGAACAATCATCACAACCATCCGAATCTGTATCTCCACAAACTGTCGCATTTAATGCGTTTGAATCGCCTCCAGAAAAACTGACACAGCCTGCAGCACTCGATTCTGCCGGAGTCAGCTCGACATCACACACCCCATCACCATCATCATCGGCGTCACCACTATTACATAATCCATCTCCATCCGTATCTATTCCATCATTGCTTGGATTATATGTTCCACTTGAACAATCATCACAACCATCACCATCCTCATCACTACATACAAACTGATTTGTTGGATTTAAATCCCCTCCAGACACACTCTCGCACTGCCCCAATGTAATGACCACGTCCTGATCACATACACCATCACCATCTAGATCTAAATCTTCCAGAGTATCTTCACAGCCATCATTGTCTGAATCGACACCCCCTGTCTCATCCCAATTAATAACACCTTGTGGACATAAGTCTCCCCCAGCTACAACACTGCATGATGCAGCCAGTGCAGCCGCCGCTGTTGTGCTCGCACTATCACACACACCGTCTGAATCATCATCGACATCTTCACTAGAATCTTGACAACCATCTCCGTCATGATCTGTTTGTAGCGACGATGTCCACCCAGCGACACCTGCCGGACAATCATCCACATTATCATCCAAACCATCCCCATCACTATCGGCCAATGCGGGGTTCGTGCCGTTTAACACTTCAACATTGTCGTCAATTCCATCTCCGTCTGTATCAGCTAAAGCTGGATCAGAACCATAAGAATATTCAATAATGTCGTTTAACCCATCTCCATCTTTATCTGGCGCACTTTGAAGCATCTCATCACTGAAATTTTCAGGATCTTCTAAAATATCAGGAACGCCATTACCGTCTTCGTCGGGAAACTCTTCAAAACAATCTATAACACCATCACCATTGTCATCAGCTAATTGACCTGAAGAATCGCCATTTTCATAACAGTCATCAGGAATGGTATCCGCAACACAATCGCCATCTGTATCAAATCCATTACTTTCCATTGATGAACAGACAATGTCGTCTAAAAAGTCGCCAAATAATGTTGCCGCAATGTCGTCTAGCAGATTTGATTCATCGTTTTTAAACAACAATTCATTTGTTGTGTATTTACTACAAGAAATCAAGCCAAAACCCAGAACAAAAACGAGTATAACGCTGACAATATTTTTTTTACTTAAAACACTCAAACAACACCTCATTGTAATATTCCAACATTTAAGGTCATTTCAAACATTTTTTTGACATTATTTTTACTAATAATTTGTTTTTATCCACTAATTTTCATACCTTTATAGTTTTGGTTATAGTTAATTATCGAAAAAAAACAAAAAAAATTTCTCATCAACAGCTATTATCGTCATCAAAAACTGGCATGTTTTTCTGTTTCATCTTATACTTTTGAGTATGAAAACAGAGTTTAAACGTCAAAAAATCACCCCCTTAATAGAAGGCGCACCTGTATTGATGCATTCATGTTGTGCACCATGTTCCGGAGAAATCATTGAAGCGTTATCGTTTTCTGGGATCAATTTTTCGCTACTGTTTTACAACCCTAACATCCATCCAAAAAAAGAATATGAACTAAGAAAAGCCGAAAATATTCGATTTTGTGATAAACATCATATCGACTTTATTGATCTTGATTATGATACAGACAACTGGTTTGCCCGCACCAAAGGGATGGAACACGAACCAGAGCGAGGCATTCGTTGCACTGCCTGTTTTGATATGCGTTTTGAACGGACGGCCTTGTATGCCAAAGAACATGGCTTTCCAATTATCACATCAAGTTTAGGTTTATCTCGCTGGAAAGATATGGACCAAATTAACGATTGCGGTGTTCGAGCTGCAAGCCATTATGAAGGCATAACCTATTGGACATTTAATTGGCGTAAACAAGGCGGATCCGATCGAATGTACAAAATTTCAAAAGCTGAACAATTCTACAAACAAGAATATTGTGGTTGCGTCTACTCGCTTCGAGATACAAACCAATGGCGAAAACAATCCAATCGATCTGTTATCCGTTTTGGCGAAGCGTTTTATGGTGAAGATATCTAGAGTTAAGCAACAATAAAGCCATTATTTTTAAGCGATGTTTTGTTATACACCATTTTAAGCTTGGTTTTATTATCAATCATTGTTTTTCCACATTCCTCAACAAGCAATTGTCCAGCAGCCGTATCCCATTCCATAGAAGGTACAAATCGTGGATATATATCGGCTTTTCCCTCTGCAACCCAGCAAAATTTCAATGCCGATCCAATTTGAACCACTTTAACAGGTCTACCAGCTTCTTTTTTTTCTGCTACAAACGAGTCAAATTCAAGCGATGAATGAGACAAACTTCCAATCACATTCAATGTATCTGTGTCTTGTTTTTTTATTGGCAGTGGAATCGATTGATCTGCCGACAGTTTAAAGGCTCCCTTGCCCTTTGTTGCAATGTAGGCATCTTCAAAAATGGGAGAATAGATGATACCAAAAACAGGTTCGTTGTGTTCAATTAGGCTAATAATAATACAAAATTGGTCATTTTTTTTGATAAATTCTTTTGATCCATCTAATGGATCCACCAACCAAAACCGTTTCCAATTTTTTCGGGTATCATAATCGACTTGGGTTGCCATTTCTTCAGAAATCACTGGGATATCAGGATATATCTGTGTTAAAGAGTCTGTTATGATTTTATTTGATTCATAATCTGCCTGAGTAAATGGAGAGGCATCATCTTTATAAAATACAGAAAAATCTTTCTTGTATATGTCCAAAATAGCCTGCCCTGCTTGTTTGCAAATTGCATAAATATCAGTTGGATTAATCATGGTTCTCACTATAGCATATTCGTTAGAAATAAATAACTCGATTTGCTACACTATTAAACATGGCCACATTAAGTATTGTAACTGTTGTTTATAATGCAAAAACCGAACTTGAAGAAACATTACACCATCTTAAACAACAAACATTTAAAGATTTTGAACTCATCATCATTGATGGGGGGTCAACAGATGGAACGTGCGAGGTCATCCAATCGTATCAAGAGCTTGTGTCTTTTTTCGTTTCAGAAGCAGATAATGGCATTTATGATGCCATGAACAAAGGCATGTCTCATGCCACAGGCGACTGGATTACATTTTTAAATGCTGGAGATTATTACGTTGCTTCTGACCGACTAGAGTTTGTCTTTAATGCAATAACACCTAACCATAATTTTATCTATGGAGACATGTTTTTACTGACTGAATCGGGCAAAAAAGTACGCTATCTAAAGGCAGAAACGCTGACACGATCATCTATTGCAAAAGGAATGATAGCTTGCCATCAAGCTATGTTTGTTAAACGACAGCATTGCCCACCCTACGCTGAGCATCTTCGCTATCAAGGAGATTTAAACTGGGTCATGGATATTTTACACGCCATCAATCCGTCAAGCATTCTTTATCTTAATAAAGATGTTGTCTATTTTAAGGCTGGTGGATTTTCGGATCATACTATTTTTCAACAACTTAAAGAACATCTCTTTTTAATTTTATCTCGCTATTCTTACATCACATTAATACGTCTATTTCCTCGTTTATGTCGTCGCTACATGGGCAAGTGGATCAGAAAATGGCTAAACATATCTACCTTTCGATTTTGGTCTGTCTCACAATAATGTTGATCGTTTTGGTTTAAAATTATGTTGTTCCAACCTATAATCACACTATGAACTTTTTTTCTGTTGTTATTATGATTTTGAAACGATTCCCTAAACGAATTCCTGTCATTGTAATTCTTATGCTTATATCTGGATTATCTGAAAGCATTGGGCTTGGTTTGATGGTTCCAATTGTAGAGTTTTTCTTTGAAGATCGTAGCTTTGCTGGCAATTCATTTATTTCAAATCAGCTTTTAGACATTGTTTCTTTATTTAATGTAGAGCTTAATTTAGTGGTTTTATTTGGATTATTTATTTTTTTCTTTTTTGTTAAAGGCATCATTAAATTTTCAGAACACTTTCTTACGCTTCAGTTTCTACACTATTATCACAACACCATTGCGTCTACACTTTACCAAAATATATTTCAACTAAAATGGACTGTTTTTCAAGAAAAAAAAGCAGGGTCATACGAAAGCTTGCTTATTAATGAAACACAGCAAGCTATTAACGTATTACGTCATACCATTATTATTATGTCAGAAACGTTATTGTTGCTTTTTTATTTAAGTCTATCGCTTATACTTTCTTGGAAACTCACCTTGTTTATTGTGTTATTTTTATGTTTTAGTCTTATTTTTTTAAAGCCACTTTTTTCAAAAACAAATCATTTAGGCGCCCATCACAGACAAATTTTAAACGATTACACCAGCTCGGTAAGCGAGCATATTCATTTAATTAAATGGATAAAGT
>JAYOLY010000052.1:877-4139 GCA_038120575.1 Rickettsiales bacterium | reverse complement strand
GGATAAAGTCTTCAGGCACGCAACACTTTACCAAAACATATTTTCAACATTCATTAGACAACTGGGCAAAAAGTCATTTCAAAACCCAACTTTTTGCCAGCATTTCGCCGTCTTTTTTCTTAACATTTGCAGCCATTGGATTGTCTGGCATTTGCTATCTTGCTTTAGTTATTTTAAAAACTAAATTTTCCACTGTTTTGTTACTTCTTGCCATTTTTTATCGGGCTTTACCTAAATTTCAAATCATTCAGCAACATTATCAATTATTTTTAATGCACTATCCGAATCTAGCTGCCATTGATTCCTTCATAAATCAATGCACTGTTAATCAAGAACAGTTTGGTCAACGTCCTTTTAAACAATTAAAGCAGTCTATCACAGTATCAACTGTTTCTTTTTCTTATAAAAAAACTTCAACATTCAAACTGTCTAAGGTGTCTTTCACTATTGAAAAAAACAAATCTATTGCTATTCTTGGATCTTCTGGTTCTGGCAAGTCTACACTTATCGATCTTCTTATTGGATTACTTCATCCCAACACAGGAGATATTTTAATTGATAACCACTCTCTAAACACATATGACATTCATAGTTTTAGATCAAGAATTGGCATTGTGACTCAGGATATTTTATTTTTAAATGATACTATTTTAAACAATTTAACCTGGGGAACAAGCTCTATTTCCAAACAACAATTACATCGTATTCTTAAACAAACACATTGTTTGGAGTTTATTAGGCAATTGGACAATGGACTTGATACTGTCATTGGAGATAGAGGTATTAAACTATCAGGAGGTCAACGACAACGGTTGGCCCTTGCTCGAGCGCTAGTTAACAAACCTGACATTTTAATTTTAGATGAAGCGACCAATGCACTTGATGCAGAATCTGAAGCATTTATTCATGAAACCATTGCATCTCTTCAAGGCAAATTGACTACCATTATGGTGTCACACCGGCTATCAAGCGTTAAGCATGTCGATCATATTATCGTGATGGATAACGGAAGCATTATTGAACAAGGTTCTTGGAAAACACTAACCCAACAAAAAGGAAAATTTGACCTATTTAAACGATTACAACTTCTAGATTAACCATTGTGTTTTTTAATTGAAGCACCTGACTGACTACAACAAAATATGATATAGTAGCGTTTATAAACATGACGTCACAAAAAAAAGGCATTCTACTTGTTAATCTCGGATCACCAGATTCTACATCTGTCCGTGATGTCAGGCGCTATTTAGACGAATTTTTAATGGATAAATATGTCATTGATCTTCCATTTTTACTTCGATTTCTAATTGTAAAATGTTTTATTTTACCCTTTAGACCTAAAAAATCTGCTCATGCTTATGAAACAATTTGGTGGGATGAGGGCTCCCCATTAATTGTTCTCAGTCAAAAACTTAAAGACCTAGTTCAAGAAGAGTCTCCGTATCCAGTTGCGCTTGGGATGCGCTATGCAAATCCATCAATCAAATCAGCCATTAGCTCGTTACTAGACCAACACCCTAACCTTACCGATTTATTACTTGTTCCACTTTATCCTCATTATGCAATGGCAACAACATTGACTGTACTTGAAAAAACTAAGGATGTAATTAAAGCCGATTTTCCCCAACTCAACTTGTCTTATATTGAATCATTTTATGACTACCCTCCCTATATAGATGCCCTAGCACAATCTATTAAAAGCACTATGACAGCAGACGATCATTTATTATTTAGCTTTCATGGTGTTCCTGAACGTCATGTAAAAAAGACAGATCCAACAACGTCTCATTGTATGAAAGTCAATAATTGTTGTTATAGTCCATGCAAGGAAGCTCATCAATATTGCTATAGTCATCATGTTCATCGTACAGCACGTCTTGTTGCAGACCGTTTAAACTTAACTGAAGATCAATTTACTATCTCTTTTCAATCTCGATTAGGCAATGATCCTTGGCTATCACCTGCAACAGATTCAACAATTGAACGGCTAGCCAAAGAAGGTGTCAAAAAACTAGCTGTTGCCTGTCCAGCCTTTGTTTCAGACTGTCTCGAAACATTAGAAGAAATTGGAGAAGAAGGCAAAGAGATTTTTCTAGATCATGGTGGCGATTCGTTTACATTAATTCCTTGTTTAAATGATGATCCGAATTGGGTTCAAACGCTGTTAACATTAATCAAAGACGATTCAAAGCACCTTACAATACAGTAATAGACTTTCTTTAATATGGATTATTTTCTAAATTAATCACTTTTACTTGTCTATCAATAGCCTTAAATGCAGACTCAAGTTCTGCTGTATCTGACTCCAAGTTGATTAATGTGCATAATAGTGCATAATCATTTATTTTTAGTTTACATGCTATGTTTTTATATAAAATACTGTATTTTATTTTTTTAAATAGCTTACTGCTTTTAATGGCTTTTTCAGATTGAACACCATCAATGAATGCGTCATTTAAATTGTAACAAATTAACGACGCTGCTTCTGATGCAGTTGCATATTTCTCTAGTTCACGTTCAGAGACCATATACTTATAATTTCCGCTTTTTTCAAAGCAATTTTTATCGATTTGTTTTCGCAACCCTTTTTTTATAACATCTTTTAAACGTCTAATTGCATGTGTAGCAACATGATCAAAAACATATGGGTCTTTAGGTTCAATTAATATAATTCCTTTTCTAGCAACACGTCTCATTTCATATAACCCTTGATATGGTCGAGGAAAATGATGAAATGCCTCTTTACATAAAATATAATCAAAAGACTTATCGTCAAAGGAAAGTGATTCAACATTTTGGGCTGAATATGTATCGATATACCCTTGTTTATGCGAATATTCTAACGTATGAGTTGAAATACTAGATGCATGAACATTTAAGGCCCCCTTTCTTTTCAAATAGTTTGCATCCGACCCATACCGTCCATCGCCTATTGTTAACCATGTTGCATTAGGATAAGTAGTTATAATTGGGTCAACAAATCTTAACATTCTTTCATGACGCCAATAATCTACAGTATCAAACAAAAAAGTATTATTGAAAGCAGTTTCATTACTTTGACATTCTAATTCATGATCTATGTGTTTTCGATAACTTTTATTAGCAAACATACATACAGTTTAACATTATTTTTTTTTATTAATATGTTTATCAAGTAGATTTTTTTAGAACTTGCTCACATCATTTCCAATATTTATGTAGGACAAGTTTTTAAAAATGTATCTAAAGTCAAACACATTACCGGTTTTGTTTACTAATATAC
>JAYOLY010000052.1:0-867 GCA_038120575.1 Rickettsiales bacterium | reverse complement strand
CTAATATACTATATTTCAGATTGAATAACTAAATGGGGGGAACTTACTGGCAAAAAAATGTCTTTAATATCTACTTATATTATGATAGAAATGGATTATGTATCGTTATTTAAAAACTTTAAAAAATTATTTTTTTCAAGATTTTAAAAAATCATATTATTCACAATTTGGTGAAGATGTTTTTATTTTTAACACCATTGAACCTGGTTTTTTTGTTGATATTGGCGCGTTTCATCCTATCAAGTACTCTAACACTTATAAACTTTATAAAAGTGGATGGAGAGGTATTAATATTGAACCTAGGCCAGGCTCAAAAAAACTATTTGATCTATTAAGACCAAATGACATCAATTTTGAATGTGCTATTACCGAAAAAACAGGAGCTGCACCATACTACTTTAATACTAAAACACCAGCAATAAGCACATTAAAACCTACGTATTTTACAGATCCCATCACTATTAAAACCACAACTATTAATGAACTCCTTGCAAAATACCTACCAGATAATCAATCAATCCAATTACTAAATATTGATACTGAAGGCTATGATGAAACTATTTTAAAATCTTTAGACTTTTCTTTATATGCACCTAAATGTATTTGTATTGAAGAATTCAAACCTCATGCTGAGGTTATAAATTCTTCCACAATTTATAAGCTACTAATAAAAAAAGGGTACTCTCTTGTATTTTTCTCATCACATTCTTTTATTTATTTGAAATAATTGACAGCTCTTGTGAATAGCTAATTTCTTAAATTTCTGTAAGACGTTAGGTGTTTACTTTTCAAACTTTATAAACTGCCCCACATAAATGTTGGGAATTGAAGCTTAAAATTACGTCATATAAATAAAATTTAAATATT
>JAYOLY010000051.1:0-11063 GCA_038120575.1 Rickettsiales bacterium | reverse complement strand
ATACTACAGAAGCTCAAACCTAAATAAAAATTGTTCATTGGCTTTTTGCCAGCCAAGCCCAATTTTCCAGCACTCATCTAATAAATCAACACTCACAATAAAATCCCTCAATGACTCTGATTCTAACGAATAATATAGATGACTTTGAAAATTAAACGACTGTACCTGTTTTGAAAAAAACAACTCTACTTCATCGGAAACAACAGCATAATTTGTTTCATGTTCAAATAAACTCTCACCATCATTAAATAACTTTCGATTATACCCTACTCTCAAGTTGGCAATGCCTTCATATGCCAAGCCAATAGATTGAAATCCTCGTCGCCAACTAGAATCAGCTTCATAATAGATAAAGTCCAAAAATGTTGTCGTATAAGCCGACCAAGTATCCGACAAAGGCCGTAGATAACTAGCTGTCGTTTTAAACTGAACACGATTCAAACTTAATAACGATGTAGGTTTAAATTCTTCTACCCGAGCACCATTAAAATCTAAGTCCATCGTTAAATAATCAGATACTTTAACCTTATTCATTTTTAATCTCAGCATAGGCCGATAGTTTACAAACATATCATTAACTACCATTTTATATTGATAGAAAAAATCAAAAGAAAGTCGTCGATCTAAGCCAATAGCTAATGATTTTTCTAGTCCAGAAAACAATCCGGTATTGGGCATGTCCTTACTAAAAAATGAATATGAAAGTAACATATTTCCACGGCTATCTTGATCTTTTAAATTGTAATAATAATTTAAATTAACCAAAACTTTGTCATTAACTACATAACGAGACTGATTTCCCAAAAAAGTTCCTAATTTCTCTGTAATGGCCAAGTTAACACTCCCTGCCAACTGAGGATTTACAATATAATTAACTCGCTGCTTTAAATACGCGCCCTCAACCTTACTAGACCCCAATACAGGAAACATATTACTTTCTTCTATAAGACCCATTTTACTGTTGCTATAAATAAAATAAGGCATGTAGAGATTAAACGGCAAAAAACCCAATGAAATAACCGACTTTTTAGCCGTTAAAATTCCTAAAATATAGTACATTTCAATTTTTTTAGACCGAACACTAAACTTAGATGCATCTCCACACGTTGTACATAGCGTTTGTTCTAACACAAATTTTTCAGGTAAAATTTTAAGCTTATCCCCTTTGATATACACATCATATAAATGAGCTTCGATAAAATCTGCACGCCCTTTATTTTTTTTACCGTCAAAAATAAAATTAGACCCCGTGATACGTTGATCATTTTGCTTAAATGTAAATTGTTTTGGAAAGTAAAGTTGTTTATTTTGCAAGTCATATTCAAACAAATCCGCTGTTACTTCATACGTATAATAATTCAATTTCACATTACCACTAACATGAAGTATTTGATTATTATTTGAATAAAAAATTTCATCACCTTCAATATCTATATCATCAGGAATTTGAGCTAAAGAATTAAAACTTAAAAAAACAAACGCAACACTGACTAAAAAAACCTTAAGTTTCATGAAGGAGCTGGCGCAGGAACAGATTCCACTTTTTTAGAAACAGAAACAAACGTGGATACATGCTTTCTAAAGCCTAAATTAACCGAGCCTGTTGGACCATTACGATGTTTTGCAATAATTAAATCAATATTAGAAAACTCGTCTGAGGCTTCATAATCCTCGGGACGATGAAGAAACATGATTAAATCCGCCGTTTGTTCAATTTCTCCAGATTCTCTTAAATCACTCAACAATGGTCGCTTATCTTGACGTTTTTCAATGTCACGACTCAACTGAGATAACGCAAGAATAGGCAAGCGAGATTCCTTAGCAAAGGCCTTTACCTCTCTAACAATTTCAGACACTTCTTGATACCGACTTTCTACCTTCTTTTTACTGCTTCTCAACAACTGCATATAGTCTATAATCACAAACTTTACATCCACTTCAGCTTGAAGTCGTCGACATTTGGCTCTCAATTCCAACGGGCTTATATTAGGTGTATCATCAATATAAATCGGAGCTTCTGACAACTTACCAAACGCCTGATTTAAATCTCGGTATTCATGGTCTTTTATATTTGCTGTTCGTAAACGAGCAGAATCAATTTTAGCTTCAGAACACAACAATCTCATAGCTAGCTGTTCCGCTGGCATTTCACATGAAAAAATTGCAACGGCTTGTTTTTGTTGAATCGCAATTTTTTGTGCAAAATTAAGTGCCAAACATGTTTTTCCAGTTGAAGGCCTTGCCGCTAAAATAATCAAATCTCCGGCCTGAAATCCCGATGATAATTTATCCAGATCAGGATACCCTGTTGGAATTCCAATTAACCCCTCATTTTGATCACCAGAATTCTGAATTTGTTCAAAAACAATGTTAACAGCATCTTTAACAGGAATAAAATTATCCTTAACCCCTAACTTAGAAATATCACCTATTTTTTGCTGGGCTTCATCAATCACTTGAAACGCTTCAGATCCAGGGTCAAACGCTTGCTTAATAATCTCAGAACTGGTGTTAATTAACCCTCTTAACAATGCTTTTTCAAACACAATTCCAGCATAAACTTCTATATTTGCAGCAGTAGGGACAGAATCAATAATGTCGATTAAATAACTTCGTCCACCAACAACATCAAGCACTTTCAATTTTTTTAATTCATTCGACACAGTAATCAAATCAACAGGCAATGATTCATTATACAAATTTAAAATCGCTGTAAAAATATGACTATGTGCTTGTTTATAAAAATGATGAGCTTCAATTTTTCCTACAACTAACGACGTTGCATCTTTAGAAATCATCATAGACCCTAACAAACTTTGTTCAGATTCTAAATCTTGAGGTGGTACTTTATTGTTCGATTGTTCCATAGGCTTATAGTGTACCACCTGCAACTACGTTATGGAATAAACTTGATCAATAAAACCATTATTTTTCCTTACATGAATTAGCTATACATTGCTCAACTGATTGATCGCCTGAAAGACTTTTCAAGGTTAACATCAACCAGTTACCTTTTTCTGTAAAACTTACTCCCTCTATAGAATGAACTTTACCAGAAATTTCATATTTAGTTTTTTGAAAGTGTTTAAGATCATACATTTCAAATTCTTTAGAAGAAAATATTTCTGTATAATGCTCAAGCTCTTCAACAAGCTGAGTCCAAAGCAACACAGCCCTTGGCTTCATTTCTAGTATAGTTTTAGGCAAATCAAACTCGCCAACTCCACTATATGTCATTTTTGGAGAAGGAAGAATCAGCAAATCTAGTTGATTTATTCCCCCCCCAATCAGCTGTTGATTCAAATCCTTAAAGTTTTCACCGCTATACATAATTTTAGGATGCAGACCTGTATTTGCTTTCAAATAGGCATGTACTGTTTCTCCATACTTCAATCTTCCTGTACTTACATCATTACAAACAATAACAGCTCCCGGAAAAACAGTTTGCAATAAAACCCCCTCAGGACATTGTCCTGCAAACCCAGCAACAGCAGTTTTTAGATCTTTCATAACTTTTTTTAACTCTTTCAATGCAGATATAGTCAACGATACCCTCCTTTTGTCATAGGCTTGCTTAGCATCTAGACAAAAATAATCGCGATTTAAATCATTTGGATCAAACGTTTCTGGAAGTCCAGTAAATAGATCATGCTTAGGATCAGGACATGTAGCAGTTTCAAGAGCAGTCTGAAGCGTTTTAAGTCGTTTAAGTAAAGTCTTTTTTGACTTTTTTACATCAACTCCTAATAAACCTGCATTTAATGCAAGTAGTCCCCAAACAAAACTTTTTTTTAAATTCATCATTACTCTCCAATTTCAAGTGTAGTTGAGAAATTATCGAAAAACCCCCAAAAAAATTACAGTTATTTCAAAAAAACCATTCAAATATTTAATATTATAATTATTTTGTGTAATATGTTTCTCATGGAGTCATTATAAATATGGTTACTATAAATTCAATTTCAAACATAAAAAAACACTTTACCCCCTCGTCTCACAAAGGTATGCACAACCAATCTATTAACTCAATGTCGGATGCTCTAGCCGTTTTTCTTGACACATTAACTTATGCAAACATCACCCCTGTTTTGCTGTATGGCACGTGTTTAGGCTTATACCGAGACAAAAAAGTAATTGATTATGACACCGACATTGACATTGGCGTATTTTTAAATGATTTTAATGCGCTTTATACATTATCCACCCAATTACTTAACCAAGGATTTTATATAAAAAGTAGAAATATGTATTGTGTCACATACAGTACAACTGAACAGAACTACTTGATTGATGTCTGGGTTATTGTAAAACGAAAAAACCCATTTTTTAGACTGCTAGGATATCGATGGCTAGTCGATCATGTCAATTTTAGATCAGATTATTTTTCTGATATCCAAACTATGACCATTAACGATAAAACATATCTTTTTCCAAACCACACAGAAACATATTTAGCCGAATTATATGGTTCAGATTGGAAAACCCCAATAAAAAATCGTACAGCAGGACCAAGAAGTTTACTATCTCAATGGCTTAATGCCCCTTTTGTTGATTTCAAAATGCCTGCTCAGTTTTCAGGAGATAATTCAGTTGGAACCTACAAACCATGGGTGTCATACATTTTAAAACGTTTTGCACCAAACTCCAAACTATACACCCTATTCAACCACCCTAATTAATGAAAAAAACAACACAATTAAAATCATTACTAACATCCAACACTCTAGAATTTTTAATGGAGGCACATAACGGCTTATCAAGTAAAATTGCAGAAGAAACAGGGTTCAAAGGCATCTGGGCCAGTGGGTTATCCATCTCTGCAAGTTTAGGCGTTCGAGACAACAATGAAGCCTCGTGGACCCAAATCATCGATGTCCTCGAATTTATGAGTGATGCCTGCACCATTCCCATATTACTTGATGGCGATACCGGCTACGGAAACTTCAACAATGTAAGACGCTTGGTAAAAAAACTAGAACAACGAGATATTGCTGGTGTCTGTATTGAAGATAAACTTTTTCCAAAAACAAATTCCTTCATCAATGGCGAAAGTCAAGCTCTTGCAGATATTGATGAGTTTTGTGGCAAAATTAAGGCCGCAAAAGACACTCAAAAGGATTCTGATTTTTGCGTTGTAGCCCGTGTCGAAGCCTTCATTGCAGGACTAGGTCTAGACGAAGCACTAAAGCGATCAGAAGCCTACGCCAATGCTGGAGCCGATGCATTACTCATTCACAGCAAACAATCAAACCCAACCGAAATTGTCGACTTTATGACTCACTGGAATCACGCCATCCCCATTATTATTGTTCCAACAAAATACTACACAACACCAACAGAATTATTTCAAAGTCATGGCATTTCAACCGTCATTTGGGCAAACCACAGCATGAGAGCCTCGGTAAAAGCCATGCAACAAACGACGCAATCCATTTTTAAAAATCAACATTTACGTGACGTTGAAGAAAACATTGCTTCAGTATCTGAAATATTTCGCATTCAAGGAGCAGATGAATTAGCCAAAGCAGAAAAAGAATATCTTCCCAACATCGATAACGAATTTTCCGCCACCATTTTATGTGCAGGTCAATCAGACTTAGGAAGTCTAACCGAATCGAAACCAAAATGTATGCTCAATGTTCACGGAAAATCTATTTTACAAAATCAAATTGATACATATTCTTCATTCAACATCAATCACGTTTCCATCGTTCGTGGCCATCATAAACATGCCATTCATTATCCACAATACAATGTAATAGATAACGATGAGTTTGCCTCAACCAAAGAAGTTTATTCTATGTATCTAGCCAAAAACTGTTTTAAATCCGCAGGACTATTATCTTATGGAGATATTATTTTTAAAAATTATTTTATCCATGAATGTTTTGATGCAAAATATGACATCAACATTATCGTCGATACAGCTTGTCCTTATGATTCCGAAAACAGAGACTATGTTCAAGCATCACAACCTTACAGTTTCATTAATTTCAACAAAAACGAACACCTTATCAAAATGGATCGCCAATTGCCAAAATCATCCATTCATGGAGAATTTATCGGATTAATGCACTGGACAGCAAAAGGGGGCCACATACTTAATAAAGCCCTAGATTCATTTTCTGAAGAAGAACTCAAAACAATGTCTATGGCAACTTTTTTTAATCAGCTCTCTGAACATACAACCATATCAATCATTTACATCAACGGGGGATGGATAGATGTAAACACCCTTAATGATCTTGCCAAAACAATGACATTTTATGATTAACACTGTTGAGTTTGGACAACACCTTAAAGAAAATGGATTTAGCCTATTTTGTGGCGTTCCCTGCTCTTTTTTGTCAAGTTTAACGAATGTTGCCATTAATACGTGTGACTATATTTCAGCCACCAATGAAGGCGATGCAATTGCCACCTGTGCAGGAGCAAGCCTTAGTGGCAAAAAATCCGTTATGCTCATGCAAAATTCTGGACTTGGCAATGCCGTATCCCCCATTACATCGTTGCTTAAAACATTTCAGATCCCCGTTTTAATCATTGTCAGTTTACGAGGGGCTTCAGATATTTCAGACGAACCCCAACATCAGTTAATGGGAAAAATCACAACAGATTTATTAACGTTGATGGACATAGATCATGCCATTCTAAGCGATGATATAAACAGCGCAAAAAATCAAATTAACCTAGCCAACAACTATATTGAGCAAAGTAAACCGTACGCTTTTGTAGTTAAAAAAGGCACCTTTGAAAAAGAACCTTTAAAACAATCTCAACAAGCTGCAATTCATCCACAAACGACCACAGAGTTCAAAACAAAATATCCCGTCATTGGCTCCAGAACACAAGCCCTCTCAACCATTCTCAACTTTAACGACTGTGCGATACTGTCAACACCTGGAAAAACTGGACGAGAATGTTTTGAAATTAATGATTCCAACAATCAATTCTATCAAATAGGTTCAATGGGCTGTGTCTCTGCTTTGGCACTAGGCGTTGCGTATTCAAAACCAAACCTACCCGTTATTGCTATTGATGGGGATGGTGCTGCATTAATGCGATTAGGAAGCTTTGCGACAACTGGTTTTTATAGCCCTAAAAACTTATGTCATATTGTATTAGATAACGGTGTCCACGACTCAACAGGAGGTCAAAAAACAGCAGCTGAAGCAGTCAATTTCATTCAACTTGCTCATAGTCTTAATTATACAAACGTCATTGGCGTATCATCATTAGCCGAATTAAATGACGCCATCGCCAACTGGAAAACAAAGCAAGTTTTAACATTTATATATGTACGAATAAAGGCTGGCAGCCCTTCAACTCTTGGACGACCTACAGTCACTCCACAGGATGTAGCAAAACGATTTAGTGCGTTTATTAAGGCTCATCATGATTAAACAAGCTATTATTCTTGCCGCAGGTTCTGGATCTCGCTTAAGACCTACACTCAGTGATGCCCTCCCTAAAGGTGCCATAGAAATAGAAAATAAAGCCATTATTGAACAAAGCATCAACAAACTAATCGACACGGGCATCGAAGAAATTTTTATTGGAACTGGCCATGGGTCATTCTGGTATGATGACCTAGCAACACGATACAGTCAGATTACCTGTGTCAAAAATGACGATTTCGATCAATCAGGAAGCATGCATACCCTTTCATTATTAATCCCCTGCATTAGCAACGATGCTTTATTGCTTGAATCTGATCTATTATATGAAAGACGCTGTCTTCAAAGTGTGATAGACAGTCCAGATCCCAATGTTATTTTAGCGACACCTTTTTACAATTATGGCGATGAAGTATTTATCTCGACAACTCCAAACAACCAACTAAAAGCCATGTCCAAAAATCCAACCCACAAGCAACCTAACCCCAAAGTATTATCAGGCATATCTAAATGTTCTAACGAATTACTCCAAACTCTTCAAAAACTTTACATGAAAAAACAAAACAAAAAAATTGATTATGAAGACATGCTAGTTGAAGCTAGCCAAAACACCCCTATTTATATCTTTTATAACAAGGCCATTCACGCCATGGAAATCGATACTCAAGATCATTATGAAATAGCCAAGCGCCTATTTCCCTCCATCAAACACAATGATGCGGTTAAACACCATGAACGAACAATTTTACTCAATCCCGGACCAGCAACTCTATCTGACAATGTAAAATATGCTCAAATTGTGCCAGATATTTGCCCAAGAGAAACAGAATTCAATCAAGTCGTTTCGGATGTAAAGTCTATGATTTCAACTGTCTCAAGTAAACAGTCAACCGATATTGAAGTTACCTTATTTTCAGGATCTGGTACAGCAAGTGTAGAAAGCATCATAAGTTCGGTCGTAAATGACAACGATCGTCTGTTGGTAATCAACCAAGGAGCCTATGGTCAACGCATGCTAGACATCGCTCGCATTTACAATTTAAACGTAACCGAATTCAAACCAGACCCATTAGCTGCCATTCCAATTAAAACCCTTGAAGACATCATAAAAAAAGAAAGCATTACCCACCTTGCCTTGATCCACCATGAAACATCAACAGGATTATTAAATGATTTATCTCCAATTGCATCACTAGTCAAAAAACATAAGCTCGTATGTTGTGTTGACGCAATGAGTTCATTTGGAGCCGTTCCATTAGATATGCATACCGATGCCATTGATTTTTGTGCCGCAAGTAGTAACAAAAACATTCAAGGGACAGCAGGCCTCAGTTTTGTAATCTCAAAAAAAACATCACTAGCTACCATTCAGACCAATACAAAACGAACACTTTATCTCGATCTTGCCTCCCAAACACATTACAGCAACACCCATAACCAATTTCAATTTACCCCTCCAGTTCAAACTCTCTACGCTTTAAGAGAAGCCTTACTAGACTTACATCGAGAAGGCGTTTCAAATCGTTACAAACGCTATCAATTGCTCTGGACACAACTACACAGTTGCTTCACAACTCTTGGATTTAAGCACATCATCGACACCGCTACACATGGAAAGTTAATCACAGCCTATGTTATTGATGAAACAATGACATTTTCATTCGATCACTTTCACGATTTTTTATACCGAAACCATATCACCATCTATCCCGGAAAAATGGGCAACGTATCAACATTCAGAATTGCAAATATTGGGGCACTGTCTTTAAGTGATATCACAGATGTTTGCGATATAATAGATCACTATTTCAAAACATTTCCTCTTTTTAAATAAAAAACAGACAATAAAAGAAATATAAAAACATTAAACGAACACTCAAAAAACACAAAAAGATCATAAAAATCAAAAAAACCACACTAAACAATCACAATGTTTTGGCATCCTAAATGAACATATAAAGCAACAAAGAATCAAACACACTAAAATCGACAGACGCTACATTATCGGTAGACTTTTCTCAAATTGATCAATCAGTAGGCACCTTTAATTATTTTGATGCCGAAATTCTTGGAGTAGAAGAAGGAAAAAAATTATATAACTTTTATCAAGGAAGAAGCGACAATCGCTACATAGAGATCACTGCTATTGACCATAACCACGAGCATGAAGAAGAAGGCTCCCCTGTAGGTGTAGTATGGTATAGAGATATGAGAGTCATCGATGATACTAGCAATAGTTTCATTGTGGCTTCATATTTACTTTTAGAAGAGCAAACCATTGGCTATGACAACAACATACTTTTTGTAAAAGATGAAGCAGGCAACCCAATTACAGGCATATCTAAAATTCAGTTTGGAACTGCAGATCAACAATGTCTCTATTCTATTTCAAGTGCATCAGATCAAGAAATAGAGACTACAGAAACTGAAACAATCCTATTTGAAACATGCCCAGTTGAAATTAAAGCATTCGACTCAACAGGAATAGGCCACGGCTTTAATGGAAGCTTAGACAACTTCTCATTTACAATAAACGAATCCGATTCAACTGATTTTGATATAAATAATCCTGACTATATCTTAAAAAGCCCCTTATATAATCAAAGCGCAAAACAAGTTGGATATTTTGAAGTGAATATAATGTCAGGAACATTTTCTGTAGTAGATAATAACCATCAAGCACTATAAAACGTTTTATCAACATTACTACACTCTTGAGGGCCACATATTGTGGCCCTTTTTAATGTTCAACATCACTTTTCTCAACTATCTAGTTTAACTGCTTTATTCAACAATGCCCCACTTTCGTGCTAAACTCAAACTCAACATAAAGATAAGGACTTTAAACTCGTGAAAAAATCATACGACGTCATTATTGTGGGAGGCGGTCATGCTGGCTGCGAAGCTGCACTTGCAGCCGCAAAAATGGGCTGTTCAACACTGTTAATTACAATTTCAAAAAACACCATTGGCTTAATGCCTTGCAACCCCTCAATTGGAGGCCCTGCAAAAGGTCAAATTGTAGGAGAAATAGACGCTCTTGGCGGCGAAATGGGGCGCGCTGCAGACAACACCTTTATCCAATTAAAAGTGTTGAATCGTTCTCGTGGACCTGCTGTTCAATGTTTACGCTCTCAAAACGACAAATTTCTCTATGAGAAACATATGCAAACCGTAATTTCTGATCAAGCTAATATTGATGTGTGCGAAAATGAAGTCACACAACTTATCTTTGAAAACGATACCATTAAAGGACTTATCACAAAAACAAATCAACACATTGAAGCAACGTGCATCGTCATTACAACAGGCACCTTTTTAAAAGCCAAAATGCATGTAGGGTTAACCGCAACCACTGGTGGCCGTATAGGAGAACAAAGTGCAGAAAACCTATCAGAATCACTAAAATCTCGATTTAAACTAGGTCGATTAAAAACAGGAACTCCTCCCAGATTACACAAAGACAGTATAGATTATTCAAAACTCATTGTTCAGCCAGGAGACCCTGAATGGCTACATTTTTCATTCAAAACACCATACAACACTCGCTATCAAGACCAAAAAGATTGTTACAGCACCAACACAACTGAAGAAACGCACAACATCATTTTGAACAATCTAGACAGATCTCCTTTATTTACCAAAACCATTGAAGGCGTTGGTCCT